>JAGNEZ010000089.1 GCA_018003015.1 Phycisphaerae bacterium
CGCTCTGGCCCCGGTAGGGCCGTAGCCCATGGGTCAGCTCTCTCACTGAGACCCGGCCTCCGCGCCGTTCGATCCACTCCACGAGGTGTCTGCGGTCCCGGCCCTCATCGGACTCGCCCAGCGTCGCGTACACCCGCCGGGCCTCATGTCCAAACCACCGCGATAGCTCCACACCGGCCGCGATGCTCACTTCGTCCACCGCGTCGGGGCTCTGCAGGGTCGTATCCCCGGCCACCCACCGGACGCAATGCACCACCAGCGCCAGCCGGGCCGTGTACCCTTCCAGTTTCGACCATGCCGCGGAAAGATCGCCCGACAGGGCCGCAAGTTCGGCCGCGTGGGCGTCGTAGAATGCAATCCACGCCTTTCTGCCCTTGGGCGTCATCTGCACCAGCCGGGGCCGGGGTTTGCCCTCGTCGTCGGTATCGGGTTGCAGCTCGTAAAGCCAATCGAATACCTGTTCGATTAGCGCCTCGGTTGCCTCGTCAATCTCCGCTTCCGTCCACCTCTTCTGTCGCGCCGGAGGCATCGCCAAAAGCAGCCGGGCCAGCAGCCCGTTTTCCCGATGCTCCACCCCCAGCGCCCGCCGCAATGTTTTGGGTTGGATGCCGCCCGCGATGCTCACCGCCGCTTGGGGTATGTAAATCGTCCGCGGATTGCCGCTCTTGCGGTCTACCACTACCGGGCGTCCGCCGAACATCTCCAGCCACTTCGCCACATCCCCGCCCTTGCCTTGAACGTAGCGGTCAAAGCCACCTAGCCAGCCGGCCAACTCATCACACGCCAACAGCAGCCCGCGGGGTTGGTTCACCAGCAGGGCCGACATGGCTTCAATCGTCACATCATCGCAATAGCATCGGTCGGGTACGGGCTCCATCGGCTTTGCCGGCGGGTCCGTATTGCTCTTGTTGCGTTTCCATTCCGCTACCGCCCGTTCGTAGCGAGCCAGTTCGACCGCGTATTCCTCCATTGCCGCGGCATTCCGTCTCATGGCTCTAGCTTGCCGCTTGCGGATCGGCCGCAATGCCCGCTCAATCGCCGGGCTTTTCAGCGCCCCGCTTTCGCCGACAATCACGGTCCACAGGATACAGGGCTCGGTCCAACCGCGTTTGAGTTGAATACGATGTGTGTTGCCGATGGCCGATGCCAGGGCGGACAGCAGGGGCAGGGCCACGAAGGACGGGTCGCAGCCGATGGTGTCTGCCGCCTTACGCACAAATGACCGCACCGGCTCCGGCAGCACGTCCACCGGAAACCGCCGGAAGGGCTCCGCCGGGGCCTTCGGTTTCGGCATATCGGGTCTGATGCCTTCCTGTTGTGGCGGGCGCATTGCCGTGGGTATGGGTATATGCACGACATGGGCCGCTCGGGGGGTACCGTTCGTCATGGCAGAGTGTACCGCCGCCCGTAGCTCCCGCTCAGCCAAGGGTGGGGCATTGCGATGATTCCAGGGCCGTAACAGATCAACGATTTGCTGTTCTGTCAGCCTCAGCCCGCCATCGGTCTCGAAGGCCGCCAGATGCCCGGCCAGGTTGAACGCTGCATCGTTACGCCTGCCCTCGGCAGCCCCTTCCGCTTGGGCCACATACCGCCCGGAGTCATCCATCAGCCGGGCCAGTTCATCGCCGTTGTGTGACACCGGCCGCTCGGTCGTGGGTTGTTGTTGACCGCCGTTGCGTCGTTTGGTCGCCAGCTCCAGCAGCCAGTTCGGCATAGGCGCGAATTGCAGTTCATCGGGGGCATGCCCCGGCCGCCATGAATACGCCCCGCCGCTGACATGACCCGACGGGGCCGCCACGATGTAGCCGCCATCGCCGCGCACGTCGATACCCGGCCGGATGTTCGCCCGGTTCCCCAGCTTGTCGCCAGGGCGCGCAAAAATGAGATGCCGCCCACCGCCGCCCGTCAGCGCTTCCACCGTCTGGGGGAGCTTGCCATGCTGCCGGATCAGCTCGGCAAGCGATTTGTCGCCACCATGCCGCGGGTCAATGTCGATCGCGACGATACCGGCCGGGTTACCCGTCAAGACCGCGACATTGGCATCGGGCCAGCATTGCCACCAGCTCGCCAGGGTCTCGGGGTCCGTGCTTGCATCCTTCAATCCGTTGGGGGTTCGGGGATGCTTGCCAGGGCTTGAACAGTCGGGCTTCCCGCAGGAGCACTTCCCGGCATGGGCCGTATGCAGGGGGATTACCGGCCAGCCGTGGGCAGCGTATCCCATGGCCGCCGTCAGCGGTTCATTTGGGGGTGCGCTCATCGTGTTCATGACCGCCCCCATGATCCGGCCTTCGGCCGCCTGCGGACCTTGGGTGCGGGCTGATGCCGGATGTGCCATCGCCACAGCAGATCAAACGTTTGATATTCGGCGAACGATCTAGTCGGGCATGGCCAGATGTGAAGCCCGAATCTCAGCGACCACGCCGACAATGACGCCAGGATGGATCTCGGATTCGTCATCGTCGGATACTCCAGGTCCGGGGTCTGGATCGCCGCAAGGTCGGATTCGACGACAAGGCCAGCGTAGCCGTAGCCGCTTAGTCTGGCCGCTTCCATCTCAAAACGACCCCGTCCATGGGTCAGTGAACTGAACAGATCGCCGATACTTTTCCGCTCAATAACGATGCGCTGGTCAAACGGGGTGATATCAGGGACACAAAGGGCGTAATCGCCTTCGTTAAGCCTCGCCCTTATGACCGTAAGCTCGACATCGTTGGCCAGCCCTGCAAAGTCAAATCCCAACTGCTCGCGGGTGTCGACGATGATGGTCATGGGGGCAATGGGCGGTTTAGTGGTCATGGCGCCCCCCCTCCCTGGCAGCGATAGTCCGCCGGAATAGCTTGCCTGCAGCGTCCGCCAGGAACGCAGCAACACGCGGTTTATGCTGTAATACTGCTCGGCGGCACCCGCTCAGGCATGTGCAAGCGTCTCGCAGGTCGTCGGGCTCATGTCCGCACGCAGGCTTCGGGTGTGACTCATTTCTCATTGGCCACCTCCATCTTTGCCGGGGCGCGTGCTTTACGGGTGTCTGCCCACGTCAACAGGTCACGAGGATCAAACGCGACCCGAGCCCCGATCCTCACAGCGGGGATGTCGCCGCGTCGAACGAGCTGATCGAGCAGGGACACCGAGATTCCGCCAAGAAACATGGCGGCACCTCGTCGGTCGAGGAGGCCGTTAGACTGGGTCATTTGGCACCCCCATCGCATTCGGAGTGGGTACGAACAGCTTTGACAGCGGCATCTATTTCCGCAAGCTGGTTGGTACAGTAAAGCTGAACATGCGCAATAGTGGCGACGGGCCTAATGCCGGCCTTTAGCAGTGCGTAGTTGAGCTGGTTATAGGGGAGCCCGTAGCGATGGGCGAGGTCTTGGCGGGTGAGAAAATCCGAAAATTGGTTCCTGGTTTTTGACACAGGGAGTCTCCGTTGAAGGTGAAGCAAGAGTTACTTCAACCGTCAACGGACACATCCATGTCCGCGAGCCCCCGCAACCGCAGGAGCCACGTCCCCCAGCATGAACAAACCGGCCAAGTTGCTCGTCGGACTTAGCATCCGCATCGTCCGCCGGCGGGCCATGGCCGAGCCGTCCATACTGGGCGACCGATCAGGTTGCTTGAGATTCGCGCCATCCAATCCTGGTTGGTAGGGACGGCATCCGCGCGTCCCTGGTCCTCATTGTGTCGCGCCAGGGTTAGCATCCGCATTACCGGCGGGGCACGAGGCCGCGAATCGTCAGCCAAGTGTAGCTTATTAAGTGGATCCGGTCAAGAGAATTCAGGAAGATTTTTATTTTTTTTCCTAAGGGCGGATTCGTCCCGATTGCGCCCCCTGGCACGGAACATGCCAGGTGATTCACGTCGTTTTAACATCGAACAGGCTGGCCGGGGTCGCAGCCTTACCGGCGGTCGCGTTCTTGTTCAGGACCTTGAACCGTGGCGTCTCGGTCGGGTCGGAGTGCTGGGTGATGGCCCCAAAGACCTCGGCATGTACGGGTCGTCGTGCGCATCGGTCTTGTTCTCCAGCTTGGCACCTTCGCCCCTCACTCAGGCTTGGCCGCAAAACGCGTTCCCTTGCGTTCTGACGCGTTGCCCGTCTTCCGGGGCGCCCTCGGTGCCGATCTCGCGGCAGAGGGCATCTGGCTCGCAGGGCTGACCATCCTCGCGGACAAGGTTTCTGTCGGCATCTTCCTTCACGGCCACGAACTTGATTATGCTGGGGGTAGCTGCGGTCTCTGCCAGTTCCACGTTGCCGCACAAGGCCGCCGCCCCGGCGAGGGCTCGCACTTCCGCCTTGAGGTCGCCAGCCTCCCGGCACCGCGCAAGCAGATCAGCGTACCGGCCGGGCAGGGAGCTGGCAATATCGCGGATGGTGTCAACGTGTTCCTCGGACAGCAACGCCCTTGCGCGCACGAGCACGTTTTGCGCGCTCCGACGGCTGATGCCGAGCTGATCTTTCAGTAGCGACGCCAACTTGAACATGGACACGCCCGCATGTGCGCGCAGCAGCTCAAGCGCGACCATGACGCGGGCCTCTGTCTTTGCCTGCATTGCCTGCATCTTAGGCATCGGGTTGCGCCCTCTGTGTCGAGCGGTCTACGCGTCGCCGTCGGTCATCCGCGCCAGCCGCTCCTCGGTTTCCATGATCCCGGTTCGTGCACAGACCAACAGCTCATGCAGGTCGCCATTGTGAGGCCATTCACGGTGTTCGGCCAGGGCACCGAGCAACTCAGACTCGATAGCCCGCAGCCGGGCGAGCCGACGCCGCAGGACAATCGGGCTATCGTCCCGGTCTTCACCCCGGCCGGATGCCGCTACAGCCGCCATCGCCGCGAGCCGCCGGCGAAAGTGATTGAATGGTCGGGTCGCCCGAACGAAGGCTCGACCGCGCAGCCCGCGAGCTTCAAACAACTTGGCCGCGTCAACACACAAGCCACCGGCCAGCTCGACCAGCCGATTCATCGCAGCTTGATATGACATTGCTTCCTCCAGAACGAAGCCCGAAGCCAGCCCGAACCAGCGCTGGCTCCGGGGGCGGAGAGACTCAAGAACCCTTGGCCGTCCTAGCCGCCTTCCTCTGCTCCGCCTTCTTCGGCCACGCCTTTGGGTTCCATCCCGCAGCGGCGAGCCACGCGCCCAAGTCAACCATCGTCGTCTCGGGCAGGTTGGTCCAGTCCATGAAATCGTCCGCCAATTGCTCCAATTGCTCCAATTGCTTCTTCGACATTACTTTTGTCTCCGCCTTGAAACCACCAGCCGCACCGACAGGGCACACGCCCGGTGGACGGCTGGAACACCTGTTAATCGTTCGCCAAGCACAACCCAGCGCGGCCGTGACCTCAATGCGCTGCCGACCATTTCCGCCCGTCACCGCAAACCATTTCGCGTTCCTTCTCAGCCAGGAACTTGGCCCACGCGGCCTTGTTGCCGGCTGGGTCGGTCCTCTTCCATTCGAGGTCATACTCCATGTCCTGGGTGGCCTTCTGGATGTTCCAGACCTCAGACGAGATCGTTGCCCCAGGTCTTTTCGCCAGTTGGGCTCGTGCCGTGTCCAGGAGAAACGATCCCCGCCCCTTCAGATGGGCCGCCGCGATACTGTCGGCGCCTACCGCGTCACCAACCCTGGGTGTTCCGTCTGGCAACAGGTCGGCGGATCGCGCCAGCATGGTTGCCACCTCCAAGGCCGCAGGGCCATGAATGCCCCGTCCCATCAGGGCGGCAGCGATACCGGCCGCCGCCCCGTGTCGTCGGCTCTCTTCCGCCAGCCGGTCCCGCTCCGCTCGAAGCTTGTTCAGCTCCGCTTGTAGGTCTTGACTTCGGTCTTCAGGTTCCATTGTTCAGTGACTCCATCGCGGCCATTCCTTATTCATCGCACCCGCCCGGCCGGCAGACAGGCGTTCATGTTCACACACCCGGACACACCCCGAAGGGTGGTCGGTCGTCGCCACGCCACCCAGTTTCACCGCCCCTCAGCTTCGCCGGGGCGCCCGCCGGCTGGAAGATGAAACGAACCATCGCCAGTGTGGCCGTACCCGGTGTCACCGCTCACCGCCTTTCGGCGTGGCCTCGGATACCCTCGCCAGGATCGTCCGATGGTCGGCCGGGGGCGGCTCGGGCTCTGCGACGCTGGCGGCGGTCGTGACGCGATCAGTCCCCACCACCGGGCAGGTCTGGACGTGCTCAACCACCTTGGTCATCTGGGCCGCCTTGGGGTCGGGGTCGGCGAGCAGCGCCCGGAGGCTGGGCCGGTCTTCGGGGGACAGTTCGGCGAAGCGAGCAGCGAGGAAGGCAAGAATGGCGGCAGAGGCGTTTTCCGGGTTTTGTGCACCGGAAAATGCAGCGCGTTCGTCGACTGGTTTCTGTAAGTTATTGTCGATACAAACACTTATGGTGCGCGGTTCGAGTCCTGTAACGCCCAGTGATCTAACAAACGACGAACGCTTGACTTAGCGTACCTGCCTGCGTCGGGCAGTGCGGTTCAGAACCCCGAAGGATCTGGTAGTACTACCAAACTTGGAGGCCGCACCATGCCCCATTTCGCCGTTGCCCGGGCCTCACTGCATCCGTATGCTGCCTGGAGGGTAGTGCCTTTGCCTTTTGGCCGTGCGAGAGGAGGCCTCATGATGCAGGCGCGAATCCGAATCGGGGCATGGGCATTGGCGGCCGCATGCATTGCCGGTCTCGTCTCGCCCTTCGGGGCGGGGGGCGTGGAAACGGGTTCGGAGCGATCGCTGCTGAATGTGGTCATCATTCTGGCGGACGATCTGGGCTGGCGTGATCTGGGCTGTGGCAGCAGCAGCTTCTACGAGACGCCTGCGATCGACAGGCTCGCGTCGCAGGGCATGCGCTTTACGCAGGCCTATGCTGCTGCCAACGTGTGCTCGCCGACACGGGCGGCGTTGATGACCGGCCGTTATCCGGCGCGGCTGCACACGACCAATTTCTTCGGTGGCAACCGCCGCGGCAAACTGCTCCCGCCGGAGTACCGCCAATCCCTGCCCGCCGAGACGCTCACGATTGCGGAGGTCTTGCGTGGGCGCGGCTACCGGACGGCCATCGCCGGCAAGTGGCACCTGGGTGGCCGGGGTTCGTTGCCGCAAGACCACGGTTTTGAGGTGGTGATCGGGTCGGAGTGTGCGCCCGGTCGCGGCCCGGTGGACGACCCCCACTTTGCCACGATGCTGTCGACGAAGGCGTCGGAGTTCATTGAGCGGTCCAAGGACCGCCCGTTCTTCCTGTACCTGCCGCTGCACTCCGTACACGTGCAGCTCAAGACCCGTCCCGAACTCAAGCAGAAGTACGAGGCCAAGGCTGCGGCGCTGCCGCCGTCGTCGGGTCCGCGCGAGGTGTCAGTCGGCGATCACCGGGCCCGCGCCGTGCAGGACCACGCGGTGTACGCCGGCATGATCCAGGAGATGGACGAGGCGGTGGAGCGGGTGCTTCGCAAGATTGACGAGCTGAAGCTGGCCGACGGGACGGTCGTGGTGTTCACTTCAGACAATGGCGGATTGAGTACGGCGGAAGGGTCGCCGACGTCGAACCTGCCTTTGCGTGGGGGCAAGGGTTGGAACTGGGAGGGTGGGATTCGTGTACCGCTGATCGTTCGGGTGCCGGGGCGGGTGGCGGCGGGATCTAGTTGCGATGTGCCGGCCATCACCAACGATCTGTATCCGACGCTGCTGGCGCTGGTGAATCTGCCGATGCCGAGCGGATACCAGGTGGATGGTGTCAACCTGGCGCCATTGCTTGAGCGAAGAGGTAGCCTGGCCGAGCGGCCGTTGTTCTGGCACTACCCGCACTACAGCAACCAAGGCGGCAGGCCCGGTGGGGCAGTACGGGTAGGCGACTACAAGCTGCTGGAATCGTTCGAGGACGGCCGGGTGGGGCTGTATGACCTCTCAAAGGACGCCGGCGAAGAGCACGACCTCGCGGCCACCCAGCCCGAGCGCGCGAATGAGATGAAGAAGCTGCTGGCGGAGTGGCGCAAGTCCGTGGGCGCGCAGATGCCGACACTCAACCCGGAACCGGTGGAGCCTTTCGGCCCGAGGGGCTCACCGCGAGCTTCTGGCTCCGGGGCCAGCGGATGACCGCCGGTCGCACGGGAGGACAGGTTGAGGCGTTGGTGCGGCGAAACTGGGGAAGGAGTTTGCGAAGGCCGCGAGGAGAGGGGGGCCTGGAACACAGGTACGGCATGGCTCGGTGTGTTGGGCGCGCGGCTGATGACAATCTCCATCGGCGCGATCAACGAACGATCCTCTTCTTGGCGCCGGGGCGGGTCAGGGCCGCTACCGATGATTCGTGCGGGGCGTAGCATGCAGTCAACTCTGATGGTCATGGTGGGATCACCCAACGGTTCTAGCGAGCGGTGGCTGCGTTTGGGCGCCCGTCACCAGCGCCTATGCATTGTCATCACCGCTGTGTTCCTGTGGGTGTCTTGTGGGCTCGCGGTTCCTGCCGCATCGTCAGCCGAGCCCAACGTCGATGTCGCTTCAGAGTGGTGGCCCGAAGTCGAGAGCACCTGGGTTCCGATCGGCTGGAGGGATCACCCTCTGCGCTTCAACGTGCTCTACAGCGGCACGCTCGTTGCCCAGCCCGTGCGTTACCCATCCCGCGGCCAAGGCGTGCAACTGACGTTCCTGATCTCGCGCGATGGAGAGCCTCCTGCGAGCGCCGCCACCCGGCCGTACCAGCTTTGCTCGCAGGATGGCGGTGTCGGCGACCAGGGTTGGGCCGACAACGCCGCTCCTCATCTCTGGACGCGTTGGCGACAGGACGCGTTGGTGCTTCGCCAGGAGGTCTTCGCCCACCTGCCCGGCGGGGGTGCTGTCAAGACCGGTGCCGAACCGCTTTTCGCCTGGGTTCGTCTGTCCGTCGAGAAGGCCGGTCGCGGTGATGCGTTTCTGTTCGTTCGGATCAATGCGCCGCACCTGCAGCTCGAGATGGATCGGCGGAAGAACCTCGTTGTTCAGCCGTCGAGATCCGCCTACCCGCGTCCCCTTCGACTCGAATCTGCAGGCGGCAAGACCCGCTTCTTGCTGCTTGACGATGCGGCCCAAGTTCGCCTGGGCGTCATCGTGCACCACGGCACCGCTGTTGCGTTCATTGACCAGGGTCCCACCCGCCCGGACGCTTATCTCAAGCTGGCCATCCCCACCGAGGTTGGCGGGTGTGCGGATTTACTGGTTCCACTGGTCCCCGCCGCCCGTGAGGCTGCGGAAGCCGAGTTGACCCTCGGCCGTGATTCCGCTTTGCGGGAGGCGGGCCGTTTCTGGGGTACCATTCCCGAGACTGCGGCGCGTGTGGACACGCCTGAGCCACTGGTCAATGGCGTGATCCGCCATGCCCCGAGGTTTGCCGAAGTCATCGCTGAGCGCCACCCGGAGACCGGCCAGTACTCCCTGCTCTCGGGGTCATGGCATTATGAGAGGCTCTGGGCGACGCCCACCTCGATGAACATCACCATGATTCTGGATGGTCTGGGGTACCACCCGGTTGCGGAGAAGTACCTGGAGATCTTCCGGCAAGAGCAAGGTACGATCACGCCGCCGGGGAAGGCATACCACCGACACGAGGGGTACTTCGCGACGCCGCGGAGGTTCACCTCGATCGACTGGTTGACTGATCACGGTGCGATCCTCTATGCGGCCGCCCACCACGCGTTGGTTACAGATGATCCGAGGTTCATCGAGCGTTGGGCGGACCCGATTTTGAAGGCATGTGAGTTCATTCGCGACTTTCGGGCGAGCACGGCTCATGGAGGCGTGCACGGCATCCTGCCGGCCGCAGTGCCCACCGACACAGATGTTGCGGAGCAGGCGGTCTGGAACGACGGATGGAACTACAAGGGTCTGAGTGCGGCGGTACGCCTGCTGAAGCGTGTTGATCATCCGCGGGCCGGGGAATTCGCTCGCGAGGCAGCTGATTATCGCGAGAGTTTTCTGCGTGCATTCCGAGCCGCGGCTGCGCGGATGCCTGAGTGGACCGACGCGGACGGTCGCGGCGAGCGTTTCGTCCCCACAGCCCTGCCCGGCGGCGGTGACCTCAAGTTTCCCTTCTACCTTGACACCGGGCCGCTTTTTCTCGTGTACGGTGGCCTGGTGGATGCCGACGACGAGTTGATGCGTTCCGCCCTGAGCTACTTTCGTGCCGGACCGAACACTCGCACTTATGAGCTTGGCGGAGCGTGGCACCAGCCCGTGTCCTTGCGTCATGAACTCTCCAGCTGCGAACCGTGTTACAGCTGGAACGTGTTTCACGCATGGCAGGCTGGCGATCGCGAGAAATTCCTTGAAGGCATGTACAGCCTGTTTGCGGGGAGCATATCGCGCCGAACGTTCATCGGTTGCGAGCACCGCGGCGGCATCAGCGGCACGCTGTTTTCCGTGCCCTTGCCGATCGAGGCGGCGAGGCTGTCCGTGATCGACGACCAGATCGAGCCGGACCATCTGCATTTGTTCCGTCTCGCGCCCCTTGCCTGGCTGAGCACCGATCATCGCACTGTCTTCGAGCGAATCCCGACTGAGTTTGGCCCGGTGACGCTTCGTTTCCAGCTCGAGGACAGAGCGAGGCGCCTGGATCTGGACTTTCAGCCTCAATTTCGGCACAAGCCGCAGGCCATATTCCTGCACATTCCGCCGAGCAGCGGCCTGCGCGCAGTCTCCGTCAACGGTATGGTGTCGGACGTCGCGCCGGGTGATGTGATTACCGTCAGGCAGGGTGGTTGAGTTCTGCCCGTCACCATTCGGATGGCGGACCGGCTACGGCGACGATCTACTCAGTTGCGTCCGGCTGCATCGGTATCGCCCAGGCCCGCTGCACATTCTGCGTGTCCTGCTCGAGGTCGCGGTTGGACGCGCGGTAGCTGCGCGCGGCGAGCCGCTGGACCAGGGCCTGCGACCGGCGGTTCAGGGCTCGTGCCTCACCTCACGCAGTCTGGATCGGCGTGGACGGGTTACGTGGCTACTGCCGGGTCCAGTAGTCCACGACCGCGACCTTGTCCAGCACGGGGCCCAGCGACGCGCCGAACTCTTTGTGAGCGGGGTGGACAAGGTAGGCGTCGCGATCGGCGGCGCTGGTGAAGGTCAGGAAGTAGACATGGGTGTAGCCCTGGTCCAGGTGTTCCGGGCTGACGTTGGTGCCCCACTCGAAAGCTCGGATGAGGTTGATCTTGCCCGGCAGTGCCCGGAATGCATCGACCGAAGCTTGGACCTGGTCGGGCTTGGCGTCATCCTTGTACTTGAACAGCACCACGTGGCGCAGCACCTTGGGGGAGCTGGCGGCCGTGACCTCGGAGGTCTGGAAGGCGCCCTTCTCATGTGAGCAGCCCAAAGCGGTCGCGAACAACGCGGTGCCAATGGTCAGTGCCAGCGTTCTCATGTGCCTGCTCCTCTCGACAGCGGGTAGGGCCCGCGGCAATGCGGGCGACACAAGGAGTGATTCTCTACCGGAGACGACCGAAGGTCAAACGAGCCGCTGATGGTCTCGCTGGGGCAACCTGCCTGCTCTGCTACCTGCTGGCGCCGGGGATGGATGGGTTTGGCAGCACCCTGTCGGCCAGTTCCTTCTCGAAGGCGATCTTCCTGCCGGCTCGATCGATGAGGATGACACGTCCCGGCCGTCCGGCGCCGAGGTTGAGGTCAACGCGGCAGTCGTGGTCGTTCAGTGGCATCTCGAGGATTGCGATGCCGGACTCCTCCTTGAACACCGCTGCTGGCGGGAGGTCGATCGAGCGATCGGTGGGAATGAGCAGATGCAGGAACACTACCTCGTTGCTGTTGCCCGCCGGGGTGACATCGAGGCGTCCCCAGGTCGCACCGACGCCGAAGTTGGATCCCAAGCCGGTGGGCATTCCGAGCGTGTAGGCGGCATTGGGTGCCCTGAGGATGAAAGCCGGCCAGAGGCGGTGCTCGTAACCCTGAGGACTACCGCCGTAGTAGCTTGTGCCGGCTGACGAGCCGCTGACGATGGTGCGGGCCTCCATGGGGCCGCCGACGACTCGCCGCCTGGCGTCGGCCGGCAGGAGTGTTTTGACGAACAGCCGGCCCTCTCCGTGGGTGATTTCAAGCCACGGTTCGAGATCGCCGGGTTCCCAGATACCAGCTCTTGCGTCGAGTCCGTGCAATTGGTGCACCTGTTCGAGTTCCTTGCGGTCGCCGGTGTCGGGCTCGGGCGATGACTCCGGGGTGGGTGCGCCGCCCACCAGGCGTGGGCGGGCGGGCAGTTGGAGATGCCAGGTCTTGAGGGCTCCGGCTCGCACGGTCTGCAGCCGATCCAGCACCAGCAGGGCACCGTCCGGCAGGAACAGCAGTCGGCGTTCGAAGCTCTTGACGGCTTCGGCCGGGTAGGCGGGGGTTAGATCGGCTGCTGCGTAACTGTAGAACGAGTTGGTTTCGAAAGCCAGCAGTGTACCGGTATGGCGTGTTGTCTTGGTGATATCCTCGGTGGCCATGTCGAAGTCCCGGGTGACGTAGCGCTGGTTGCCCATGGCCGGCCGGTTGCGGTCATACTTATCGAGCGTCGGGAATCGTTCGGCGACGGTGATGCAGTTGTGGGCGATCGTGGCGGCGTAGTAGAGGTCCCAGTCGGCTCGCTCGCCGCCGATGAGGGTCTTGCCGCCCTTGGTCGGCACGGCATTGAAGGTGACGTCGTCTCCGCTGTCGATGGCCAGCCGATGTTTGCGGTAGATCTGGAACTGGCCGGCATCGGCGTGCTGGCGAGCCTGCCAGAGGGGCTGTCCGGTGTCGAAGAGAACGACGGTGTCGCCGGGCATCCATCCGGAGCGCATCGTGACCCAGCCACCGCCGAAGTCGCGGCCCAGCGGGCAAGCTCGGCGGGCGGCCTCCGGTTGGTTGGCAGGTCCGTAGAGGATCTGGGCCCAGCGGTAGCGTTCCGCCTCGGGTGGGAGTTTGACGCCCAACGGTGGGAAGGCGCGATTGGCGTACCAGGTGGCAATGGGGTCCTCGAGTACGCGGGCGATGACCCAGGGGACGGCCGGCACGAAACCGCGATAGACCTCGCCTGGTCGGCGTGGGATCACGGTGCCCTCGTCGTGGATGAAGCCGTGGTTGAGGGCTGGGCTCCCGGTGTCGGCGTAGAAGTAGGGTTCCATGGCTCGTCCGGCGTTGTTCGCCAGCTCGGGCCAGATGGATCGTCCCGCGCCGGTCCGCCAGATCTCTGCGGCCAGGACAATCTGGGCTTCCTCGAAGACGCCCTGTCCGCCCGAGGTCGGCATGACCCCACGCTGCTTGCAGAAGCTAACCAGATCGCCCTCCAGGTAGCTTCGGGCGATGCTCATCACAGTCTTGATCTTCGCTGCGAGGGAAGCGTCCTTTTCGGTGACCCGCTCGTCAGTGAGCACGATGGCTGCCGCCAGACTGGCCAGTCGCCGCTCAAACAGGATGGGATTCAGGGGGCTGTCGCCGGGGCGAATTGGCTCGATGAAGGGCGTCATGCGGGCGACGATATGTCCTTGGTGCTCCGGCTTGATCGCGTCCCAGCAGTAATCCAGGGCGATGACCGCATCCAACTCCAGCCGCCGTCGCTCCGGGTCGAGGAGCTGCCGCACGACGTAGTCGGTGTAGACGTCAGCGCGGTCGAGCTTGCCGGTGACCAGGTGCAGCACCGCGGGCACCCACAGATCGTCGCTTCGGGCCCGGCCCATCATGATGTCGCTGCCGATCGTGGTGAGCCGCTCGAGGACGTCGCGCTGCGAGCCGAACACCAGCCCCGGGGAGCGGGCAACCGGGTCGCCGGCATACTGGCTGATGCCGCAATGCACCCGCAGCCGGGCGA
Organism: Phycisphaerae bacterium; assembly: GCA_018003015.1. Taxonomy (NCBI): domain Bacteria; kingdom Pseudomonadati; phylum Planctomycetota; class Phycisphaerae; species Phycisphaerae bacterium. Next base: position 13,786 of record JAGNEZ010000089.1, read on the forward strand.
GATCGTCTCGCCCGAGGAGAAGCCTGGGGTGGGAACGAGGGATCAGCCAGTCCTCCGCCGCCGAGGCATCGAGGGGGGGCACGGACAAGAGACAGAATGTCAGGATGAGGCCTCGCATCGTCGAGCACTCATGGTTGGAACAGTTTTACGCCCGCGCGAACGGCCGCCTCCCGGAGACCTGTGTCGAGCGTGGCCAACTTCAATCCCGCGCGCATGGCGAGCTCCAGGTAGGACGCTTCGTAGGCGGAGAGTTGGTGTGTTCGGGCCAAGGCCAGGATTTCCCCGACCGCGCCCCCGGATGTCTCCTCCTCGATGGCGATGGACAACTTGCGGATCAGATCCAGGGCCCGAGTCACATCCGCCGCTGTGAGCCGTCCCTCGCGTTCGTGCACCGCGAGGCTGTTCGCCATCTCGAGCGGCCACACGCATGGAACGATGGCTTCCATGTGCTCCAGAGCCGCGAGGGTGGCCTCGGCCAACACTGAGCTTTCGTCGAGGAACCACGCCATTGAGACCGAGCAGTGGACCACCAAACGCATCACGGCCGCCCCTCTTCGATCGCTGCCCGGATCTCCGCGACGCTGACGTGGCGCCCCTTGCGGAACGATCGAATGGCCGCAATTGCCTCAGTGATGTTCTTCTGGTGAGGCGACGAGGACACCGGCACAAGCATCGCGATCGGGATACCATGCCTGGTGATGGTAACCTGCTCGCCCCTGGAAACCTGCGTCAGGAGCCTGGGCAGGTGGGTTTTGGCTTGGTATGAACCCACGGTAATCACATCACGGGCTCCATTGATGGCCTATTCAGACTAGTCTGAGACTAGTCTAACGGGGTGTTTTGCTGCTGTCCAAGCCGGCTCCGGCTCGCTGGATGGCCGCTACCAGGTCGGCCACTTGTCGGGCTGGGGCGACGTCGTGGACCCGGACGCACTCCACGCCGGCCAGGGCGCAGGCGGCTACGGTTGCCAAGGTGCCATACAGGCGGTCTGCGGGGGAGGGCAGGCGTAGCACTTCGCCGATGAACCGTTTCCTTGAGGGGCCGACCAGGACAGGAACTCCCAGACCTAGGAATCGCTTTAAGTTTCTTAAAATCATTAGGTTGTGATTGGTTGTCTTCCCGAAGCCGATGCCGATGCCTGGGTCGAGGATGATCCGCTCCGGAGGTATCCCGGCCGCCAACGCCCGTGCCATCCGGTCCTGGAGGAAGGACCGGATTTCCTCGACCACGTCCACGTAGGTGGGGTCGGCCTGCATGTTGGCGGGTGTGCCTTTCATGTGCATCAGGATGATGCCCGCACCGCGGGCGGCGATCAGGGGCCCCATCTCGGGATCGCGGCAAGCGGAGATGTCGTTGACGATCGTCGCCCCGGCGTCCAGGGCGGGGCGGGCTACGGAGGCCAGTCGGGTGTCGATGGAGATGGCGGGAGCATCGGCCCCGGTGAGCCGTCGTGTGAGTTCCTCGATCACGGGGCACGCCCTACGGATTTGCTCATCGGGTGGGACGGGTGCGCTGCCAGGTCGGGTGGATTCGCCGCCGACATCGATGGCGTCGGCGCCCTCGTCGGCCATCCTGCAGCCGGCATCGACGGCGGCTGCAGGGGTCATGAAACGCCCCCCGTCGCTGAAGGAGTCGGGGGTGACATTGAGGATTCCGAAGATGAACGGGCCGCTTCCCGGAACCAAGGGTTTGCCTCTGAGCGGGATGGGGCGGGCGTGATCGCGCATGGCGGCATTATACGAGGATCGGGAAGAAGGGGTGAGTTGGCGGAGGCGAGTGGTGAAATGGGGGGCATGTGGGCGACCGGTGAGCCGGGCGAATTGGGCGTTTGGCTTGGTGTCTCTTGCCGGATCGGCTAGAATGTCCGATTCTTGGGTATTTGGGTGCTCGCTGCAGCCGTGTCGGGAGTGTTACGACGCGGACAGGGGTGCGGTGTCGACATTGCCAGCGCAGAGGCTTGCGTGAGAACTGCCGACCAGATCCGACGTGAGTTCATCGAGTTCTTCAAAGGGAAGGGGCACACGTTCGCTCCGTCTTCGCCTGTTGTGCCGTTGGAGGACCCCACGTTGATGTTTGCCAACGCGGGGATGAACCAGTTTAAGGACGTTTTTCTGGGCACGGGCAGCCGGCCGTACAAGCGGGCGGCCAATACGCAGAAGTGCATCCGGGTGTCCGGCAAGCACAATGACCTGGAAGAGGTCGGACGGGACACCTATCACCACACGTTCTTCGAGATGCTGGGCAACTGGTCGTTTGGTGACTATTTCAAGCGTGAGGCGATTGGTTGGGCCTGGGAGCTGTTGACCGGGGTGTGGGGTCTTCCGAAGGATCGGCTGTACGCGACGGTTTTTGGCGGTGACAAGGAAGAGGGGCTGGAGGCTGACGAGGAGGCTGCCCGGCTCTGGGCCGAGGTGACGGATATTGCCCCGAGTCACATCGGGCGGTTTGCCAAGAAGGACAACTTCTGGGAGATGGGTGCGACTGGCCCGTGCGGTCCGTGCAGCGAGATCCACATGGACCTGACCCCGGACCGGTCTGGTGGTTCGCTGGTCAACGCTGGCGATTCCAGCGTGATCGAGATCTGGAACCTGGTTTTCATCCAGTACAACCGTGACGAGTCCGGCAAGCTGAGTCCGCTGCCGGCGAAGCACGTTGACACGGGCATGGGCTTCGAGCGGGTTGTCCGTGTCCTCCAGGGCAAGGGCAGCAACTACGACAGTGACGTATTTGGTCCGTTGCTGGCCGAGATCGCCAAGGTCACCGGGCGCAAGTACACTGGGCAGGTTGGGGCGGATTGCCATGTGGACAACGCGTTTCGGGTCATCGCCGACCACGTCCGCATGTTGACGTTCGCGATCACCGACGGGGCCAAGCCGAGCAATGAGGGGCGCGGGTATGTGCTGCGGCGGATTCTGCGCCGGGCGGCCCGGTTCGGGCGTCAGCAGCTCGGCCAGGATGAGCCGTTCATCTACAAGCTCGTACCGACGATTGTCGCGACCATGGGCGAGGCGTTTCCCGAGCTGAAGCAGCATCCCAAGCAGGTGGCCGCCATCGTCCGGGACGAGGAGGAGAGCTTCGGTCGGACGCTGGACCGTGGTATTGCCTTGTTCGATCAGGCCGCGGCCCGGGGCAAGACCATCGCTGCCGAAGATGCGTTCAAGCTGTACGACACGTTTGGGTTCCCGCTCGATCTGACCGTGCAAATGGCTGGCGAGCGGGGCATGAGCGTTGACGAGTCGGGGTTCGGGCGGCTGATGGCCGAGGCGAAGGAGAAGGCTCGTGCCGGTGCCAAGCAGCACGTGAACGTGGCCATCGAGGGCGAGCTGCCGGCGACGGATGACCGTTTCAAGTATGCCGGCCGCTCCGTGCGGGCCAAGGTCGCCGGTTGGGTACGGGACAACAAGTTCGTGTCCGCCGGCGCGCTGCGGCCGGAGGACGGTGAGGTGGCTTTGGTGCTTGATCGCACCTGCTTCTACGCCGAGCAAGGCGGGCAGGCGGGTGACAGCGGCACGATTGCCACGCCGACCGGCAAGTTCGTCGTGACCGCCACAGAGAAGCTTGGCGACGGGGTCGTACACTTTGGCGCCGTGACCGAGGGCTCGGTATCCGCCGGTCAGGAAGCATCGCTGGAAGTGGACGCGAGCCGCGACCTGACCCGCAAGAATCACACCGCGACGCACCTGCTGCACTGGGCGCTGCGGACGGTGCTTGGCGATCACGTCAAACAGCACGGTTCGGTGGTCGATCCCGAGCGGTTGCGCTTCGACTTTGACCATCATGCCCCCGTCTCGCATGAGGAGATCGCCGAGGTTGAGCGGCTGGTGAACGGGAAGGTGTGCGCGGATCTGGAAGTGTCGACACGGCAGCTGCCCATCGCCGAGGCGAAGAAGGTGCCCAGCGTGCGGGCGTTCTTCGGTGAGAAGTACGGCGATGTGGTGCGGGTCGTGTCCATCGGGACCGAGGGCTTCTGCGCGGAGTTCTGCGGCGGGACGCACCTGAGCCGGACGGGCGAAATTGGGTTCTTCAAGGTGGTCGGCGAGGAGGCGGTGGCCAAGGGCGTGCGGCGCATCACTGCGGTGACCGGTCCGAAGGCAGTCGAGGCGGTGCAGGACCTGGAGAGCAACACCCGCAAGGCTGCGGCGCTGCTGAATACCGGGCCAGACCAGTTGGCGGCCCGCATTGCCGGCCTGCAGGAGGAGATCAAGAAGCTCCGTAAGCAGCTGACCAAGGGTGCGGCAGCCGATCTGAAGTCGGTGCGGCAGGAGATGCTGGACAAGGCTGAGCGGGTCGGCGGCGTGGCGGTGATTGTCGGGCAGTTGCCCGAGGCCCCGGTTGAGCAGATCCGCGAAGCGGCCGATTTCCTGCGAACCAAGGCCGAGTCGGCGGCCGTGTGTCTCGCGACGGCGGTCGAGGGCAAGCCGATGCTCCTGGCGGCGATGACCGAGGACGTGGTCAAGAAGGGTCTCAAGGCCGGCGACCTGATCCGCGAGATTGCCCCGGCGATTGACGGCCGCGGCGGCGGCAAGCCCGACCTCGCCCAGGCCGGGGGCAAGAATGCTGACGGCATACCGAACGCACTGACGGCGGCGACGAACTGGATCAAGCAGAAGCTGGGGTAATCGCGTTACAGGAATTCCACGTGATCTTTCATCTCGCCCGCATCGAGCACCTGGCAAATCAACATCAGTCCCGTAATGATCTCGCTGACGGGCGTGTGTTGTGGAGCATAGACGATCCCCGCATGAGGGATGTTCGCCGCCGCGAGGCGAAGAAAGTCCTCGTTCTGGGTGAAGGTGGCGCGATCGTCGCACATGGTCAATGACAGGTGTCCCTCATCCGAGGCCCCATCATGTCGGCCTCGGGTACGGTCAATACGTCGATTCCACGTTGCCGTAGTCCGCGGATGACCGCTTTCGGAACGTGCTCGTCGGTGTAGAGACGGATTCGCCGCATGTGCGGAGGCTCAACTCAGCTTGGCGCGGAGCTTGGAAGGTCTCGATTGTTTGACGGTAGTAACGAAGCTCTCGCCATCCTCGATGGATTGGTCAATCTCGTCTCGGTGGACGAAATAGTAGGCCAGGGCGGCGTACACCTCAGCGAGGGTCAGGTCGTATTCGTTGGCGATCTCATCGGTGCTCTTGCCCATCCGTTCGTGCCAGATGGCCACATCTTCCAGGCTGACCTTCTCTCCGCGCTCCGGGCAGACGCCGGACACGTTGCCGGTCAGGCTGTAACCACACTTCAGCCACCAGGAGCCGTGGTATTCGATGCTTTGTCGGCGAAGACTGCGATAGGTCCATCAGGACAACCAAGAGCATGCAACGAAGAACGCACGAGTCTCGGGGCACACGATCACTGAGCCTCGAAAACGTAGGTGCCCTCGTGGGCCAAAACGCACGCCCCGTCCTTGACTGCCGGCGGTTCGGTTGGGGCGGTCAGGACCTTGAGTTGCCTGCCCGCGCAGGCGGCCGGTACGACGAGGTTGGCCTTTACGCTGTTGGGGATTGAAACCTCCAGGCGCCACTGTTGCGGATCCCAGAAGACTCGGACGGGGCCCTTGGGGGTGGCGGTGTAGCCGGCGACGTAGGGCAAGCCACCGGTGTCGGGAGCGATGCGGATGCGGCCGCCGCCGGGTTCGGTGACGCGGACGCCCAGCAAGCTGTCGTGCAGCCAGAGGAGTGGGACCGAGCCCCAGCCGTGCGAGCCGGTTTCGTCGGCTGGTTGCGCGGTGTTCTTGTCGCCGGGCTTGAGGCCGAGGTCTTCGCGGCTGACCCAGTACTCGGGTAGTGGGCCGCCGTAGGGGCCCTGGAGACGCAGGGGGACCGGGTTGCGCGGGTTGGCGGGCAGATAAGGTGAGTACCGCTCGATCAGGTGAGCGATGGCCCGTTGGGTGAAGCCCGTCTCGGAGAGGGCTCGCAGGGAGCGGTAGCCGTAGGTCGGGTTGTTCCAGCGGGTGACGCCGGGCGGGGGTGAGCCGTCGGGCGCGGGATAGGCGTAGTCCAGATCTGCACGAGCTTCTTCACGGGTCAGCAGGCCGGTGATGATGGCCACCGTCTGGCCGGCCTGGCTGTAGCCGCGTTCGACCTTGGCGTCGGCGGGATCGAGCCGGTCGCCGACATGGGCGGGCACGTTGCCGGCGGCGGGCACGATGTGGTACTTACGGAATGCGTCGGCCATCCTGTCGGCCGTCGCCTGCCAGGAGCGAGCCTGATCTCGTTCGCCGGCCGCTTCGGCCATGGTGGCCGACCAGCGCAGGCGTTCGATGATCCAGGGTGTGACCATGCCGCTGGACTGATTGGGATTGGCTGGGTGAACGCCGATACGGATATCGGCCAGGACGTGGTTGGTGAGCCACAGGCCGTTGTTGTCCACCTTCGACAGGACCAGCTTCCAGTACTTGCACAACTGCGGCCAGTACTCCTTGATGATCTTCGGATCGCCGGTCCACAGGTAGGCGTCGTAGAGCATCGCCACCCATTGCACGCTCCAATCGAAGCTTGCGCCGCCGACCGGGTAGTTGCTTGGGGCGAAGGGGTGCAGGTTGCCGTCCTCGAGCTGTCCTTGGGCGAGGGTGCGGATCATGAAGCGAAGCAGGTTGACGTCGCCGAACCACCGGGCGGCGAGTTGAGCTCTCGGGCGGGCGTCTTCGATCCACTGCCCATCCTCGCGGCCGGGGGTGTCCACATAGGTGTCGATCATGGTCACTTCGGCGTGGCCGAGGCAGAGCTTGACGATCTGGTCGATCCGTTCGTCACCACAGGCGAAGGTACCGATCGGGGTGATCGGATACTGCGATCGAGTGATGCCGG
>JAGNEZ010000090.1 GCA_018003015.1 Phycisphaerae bacterium
GCCATCGGCAGACTCCTTTCGCAAGAGACTCTCGCCGCTCCATACGGCATACTTGCGAAAGGTATACACGATGCCAATCGATCGCGCCAGACCTCCCAGCTTACCTATCTATGCGCGCTGGCCCTGGTAAGTGCCCTTGAGAAGCGATTTCGGGAAGATGTGATGGTACTGAATGTAATGGAGACGCCCTTGATGGGTCAGCGACAGGCCCAGCCCCGTGTACCAGTCCCTCGCGCCATTGGCCTTCATCGCAAGGAATACCAGCGGGAAGAGCGGACTGCTTGCGCCACGGCCAGCGAAGTCGCCGGGTTCAACGTGGAGGCGTCCAAACTGCTGCTTCACCACCTCGATGAGTTCCGTAGGCCCGCCGCCCCGTTTCAGCACATTCAAGTCGGCGTCCAGCAAGGTCTCGCTCGAACCGCGTGAATACCCTCCGGTCTTCGATCCATTATTCGGGCCGGGGTTGAAACCGACCGTCCGCTTCGATCTCGCCGACCCAGCGATAGACCGGCTCCTGCTCCTTTGCCACATGCACGCGGGTTTCTCCATGCCGGAGATTCGTGCGCACCAGATAGGCCGTACCTGCCACGGTGAAACGCGAAACCACAGACTGGGGTTCATGCTCATTCCACACCCCACGGTTCGCCATCGCCCTCGCGTTCGCGTCGAGGAGTTCATCGCTTACATTCCCCCAGCACCCCACTTCATGCCGGAGGATGAGACCCCCGATGGCCCGGCAGCCCTGTAGTTCATCCCCGTGGACTTGCGCGAGAGTGGAGTACGCCTTGCTCGTCACGAGGACCACCCCGACGAACACAACCTTGTACTGAAAACGCTCTTCGACCGGGTTACTCATTGAACACCTCCTAAGGGTCGCGGTCACGGGCAGATTGACCCAATGCCGCCGCCAACTATTCATACGGAGCGCTGACGCGGAGCAGGAATGGGCTCTCGGGGGTCGTACCGTCCTCAGGTGTGCCCTTCGTTTCCACTGAAGGCTGAAGGTGCCCGTTGGCTCGACATTCGCCGGGCCTACAAAGAAGAGGCTGGTTCGGGTCTTCGCCGTTGAGGGCATGAACCGTCCCGACCAAGGGTAGAAGGGGCCTGTCATGGAGTATCGGATCCCGGATCATCTGATTCACAAGTTCGTCAACGCCGAGTATGTCGCGGCTATGCTCCACCGGAACGTCAAGACGATCCGGCGTTGGGCGAACGAGGGTCTCATCCCTTCCATCCGGTTGAACAGCCGAGTCCGACTGTTCCACCCCGAAAGCGTGCTGGAGTCGCTGCGGCGGCGCGAATACATGTCGGCGATACCACGCCCAAAATACGACACTCAAGCGAGGCCGTCCGTCACGCTGTGCCAGCTTTAGGGGCGACTCCGTGGGGCGGCGACTTCAATGGAGGCTACAGCAGTGTTATGAGCAGTGATCTTGTGTGTTATGAGGAGTGCCACACGAGAACTACGCGGCGATCCACTTCTCATAACACAGCGTCGAGGGGTCGAACTCGGGCGATGATTCTTGCCACCCCCGGAAAACCCTCGTGTTTACGCAAAGAATGAGGGGCCATTAACGCGCACAAATGTCTGTCCTCGCACATGCGAATGCCGCCCATAACACAACCACACCGGGCTCTCAACGGAAGAGAGGGGTTTGTTTTTAGCCGGAAGACCGGTGGTGCAGGTTACCCCGCAAACGGGAAGTGCAGCCGAGACGCCGCGTCCTGCTTGGCCCGTTCGCCTCGACGGTCGTAACGTGCAGTCGTCGTGGGGCTGGCATGCCCGGCGAGAGCCTGTACGGCCACCAGATCGGCCCCGGCGTCGAGGAGGCCGCTCACGAAGGTGCGTCGCAGGTCGTGCGGGCTAAAGTCTCCGACTCCGGCCTTGCTTGCCAGCTTGCGGAGGATGTCGAGGACGCTCTGAGGCGAAAGGCCATGCTCCCGGACGATCTGTCCGCCCTTAAGGGTGGGATAGAACAACGGTCCTGCTTCGGCACCCCGAACGGCCAGCCACGCTTCGACCGCCTTTGCGGCTCCGTTTGTGAGGTAGACGAGCCGTTCCTTCCGACCCTTACCGGAAACCCGCAGTTCGCCGGTCTCGGGTTTGTAGCTGTCCACCTTCAGGGCGACTACCTCCGCCCGGCGTAGCCCGCCGCTGAACAAGACGGCCAACAGGGCCGCGTCGCGTCGGCCGGTCGCAGTGGGATCACCTTGGCACGCGGCAACGAGGGCGGCGACTTCGCCGTGGGTCAGCATCCGGCCCACGGGCAGCCGAGAACCCCGGACGGTCTGTACGTCGGCGACCCGGTGGTACGCTTCGGCGCTCATCTGGCCGAGTTTCCATGACTCCTTCAACACGCCCCGGAGAGCGGCCAGCATCTTGTTGACGTTCGCCGGGGCGTACCGTTCGGCCAACGCCGCCCGGAGGGCCTGCACATGCTGATAGCCAAGTTGCGACCATGGCAGGGAGAAGGCGTCGGCCCGGCCACCGGAGACCAGAGCAGCCATGGTGTCGAGGGCCTGCTTCATGGTTCGTCGCGAACCCTCCCCAAGCCGGGCGAGGTACACCGCGACCGGGTGCTGGTCTGCCGGAGTGACGACGGCCAGCGAAGTCGGGGAAGCGGGTGTCGTTATATCGGACGCGGTTTCCATGGGCCGTTTCTCTGTGAGAACTCTGATTCTCATAGACAAACATCCAATACGTTTGGGGGGCAGGCAAGCCGAAAATGACCGGCGTGGATGGGGTGCCGGGCATCGTTGGGCACGCCGCCGGGTGGCTCGGCAAAGAACTTTATTTTGCCCACCCCTTCTGGCAGGCCCCCCATGAAGGACACCCCCGGACGCGGGGGTCTCCCGTGCGCGTGCGTCATGGCCCATAATGCTACTGGATGGCCGCACCGCCGGATGAATGTGATTGATCCAGAGACTGCGGTTCAGCGATGAATGAGGGAGCGATCCGGGAACCAGAACACAGCAGGAACCGGCCCTCGTCGTCCGGCAGCGCCTGCAGGTTGTCGGTCATCGTTTCGGCTCCAATCAGGTAATATGCCAGATAATGTGGTATCGAACCTGATTTCAATACCACATTAAGTGACTTCGTACCCGATCAGTCCTTCTTCTCCCATTCGGCATCCGGGCCGCGCCGCACGCACTTGATCTTCCTTGACACCTTCAGTCGGTTCAGCACCTTCCGCACGGTCTCGCGGCTGACGCCGGGACACAGTTCCTCAATCTGTGTGATCCGGAACCGGGCGGGCAGCCGTTCGATGGCTTGGGCCACCAGTTCACCTTTGGCCCCGCGTGCCGTCGTGAAGGTGCCCACCCGCTCGGAGAATTCGCGGTATGCCGCCAGCACCGTCCCGGCCCAGTAGCTCCACCACGGCGTCAGGTCGTGTTCGCCGTCGTGCCAATCCTGCGACGACTTGTACAACGTCTCGTAGTAGCTCTCCTTGGTCCGCTCGATGATCCGTTCGAGGCTGATGTATCGCCCGACATGGAACCCGGCCTGATACAGCAGAAGCAGCGTCAGGAGCCGGGCCATCCGCCCGTTGCCGTCGGCGAAGGGGTGGATGCACAGGAAGTCGAGGACGAATGACGGGATCAGCAGCAGAGGGTCGATCCGGCCTTCATCGGTTTCGTGTTGATAAAGGTGGCAGAGTTCCTGTACATGCTTTGGCGTGCCGACCGCCGACACCGGCTGAAAACGTAATCGCGTCCGGCCATCGGGGAGATGCTCGACGATGCGGTTGTCCTTGGTCTTGAACTTGCCGCCACCGCCTTGCACCAGCCGAAACATGTCGCCGTGCATCTGGAGGATCAGCTTGGGCGAGAGTTTCATGTCGGCGTGGCGACCGTGGATCATGTCCAGCACGGCGCGGTAACCAGCCACCTCCTGCTCGGGACGATCCTTGGGCCGGACTTTCTTGGCCATCAGTTCCTTGAACCGATCCGCAGGGACGGTCACGCCCTCGATCCGGTTCGAGCTTTCGGTCGATTGAATGATCGCCACCTGCCGCAGCGTCTCCAGCATCTCGGGACTCTGCTGGGCATACAGGTCTTGCTTACCCTGAAAGGTGCCGATCTGGCGGATCGTGGATACCAATTCGTGCGCGACGCGTTGATGGCGGATATGGTCGTGTTGAAAGGATCGCATGAGTACTCCTACCGTTCCAGCGGAAAGCCCAGATCCTTGAGGTTCCGCCGGATGGCCTTCTCCAGCTTGGCCGATTCGGCACACTGCTCGGCCAGCGTGTCCGTCACGCCTCATGGCGGAGGGCGTCCGCACTGCCGCAGTCTCGTTGATCATTGTCCTCTCGTGGCCATGAGGCGTCCAGAGCTATTCGCTGCCGAGGTTGTCCGTCTCTACCAGAGCAGGCCCCGGCCACGTTCGCGTCTCCAGCCGCTCCACCCTCGTTGTTCGATCCACTCTTCCCGGCGTGGACAGCCTGCCGCCACCCACTCCAGCATCTCCACGACGCTCCATCGGGCGCATGAGTTGAACTTGAAGCGGAGCGGAGGCGGGATACGGTCTGACAGGGCAAGCTGGCGGACTCGTGCGACGGTGACCTGAAGGAACCGGGCCATGTCCGGCGCATCGAGCAACAGCCGCCCGGATTCTCGAAGGACATCGACCTTCGGGCGTAGGATGATCCGGCACTGGTACGGTGGTCGTCGGGGCATCGCTCACCTCCTGCGGCTCGTTGGAGCATCCACGTCAATCGAAAGCGCCTTCCCCCGAATCCGTTGCCATGTCTCGTCCGGTGGGCAGCCGGTATCGACCCACGCCACGATTTCCCGGATGGACCATCGCTTGAGCCTGCGGATCTGGACCGGTCTGGGCATGGCTCCGCAGTTGGCCAGCAGCCACACCGTCCGTTGCGACAGATTCAGCAATCGGGCGACCTCGCGCATGTCGAGGAGGTACTGGCCGGGTGGAATGCCCCAGTCGATGGCTGGCCGATTGAGCAGGGAGGCAGCCTTCTGCCGCTCTTCCGGACTCACCTCCACGGCGGCGGGCGCGGGGTTGGGCGAGACGGAAGCCACCGGGGGCGGCGGTGCCTCCACCCTCTGCTCGCGAAGCGTCTTGGTGATCGTCTCGCGGATTTCGCGGGCCAGCCGGTCGAAAAAGGCGGGGGGCACATGGAGCGTGGTTTCCAGCTTCAACGGTATCGGAGTCTCGGGCGTTGTCACAGCGAATCCTCCAACAAGGAAAGGGACGCTGGCATGGTCTCGATAGGAACGGCAGTGGTCAACTGTTTGGAAAGGGGCGGAGGATGTCGATGCGAACGAAGCGGGACGTTCGTGCCGACGCCGAGGTGTCGAGACGAGGTCATGGCGGTGGCATCGAACTCGGCCATCGTAGAGGCCCATGGTTCCTCTGCGACTCCCGCCGCCTTGATCGGTCGGAGCTTCACCCTCCGAGGTTCGCGCGTCGCGTAAGTCGCCCCGGTTTCCTATGTCGCTACGGTCGGCTTATGTCGCTACGCAGAAAGTGCAAAAAACGTTGATTTTGTTGGGAATTCTAAAAAGATTTTCTTGCTTGGGAAGCTGGCATTCTACCACTGAATTACGCCCGCGATTCTAAGTCGCTTTCTATCGGCGACTTGCATCTGCAGGCCGCGCGTCTTCCGGCCAATTCTAGACAGTGTTTTAGACACTGCAGAGCTCTCCCTTGTCGTTGTCTGCATCGGCCTGCGATCTGCGGCGGCCAGAACGCCGCGTCCATCACCTGAAGAATATCCGACCCGGCCCGCCTTGGCAAGCATCTTGGCGTTCGGCCGAGCGCTTTGCGGCACGGACCCGCTGAGATTCGTCGATTCACCGGACTCACCTTCCGGAGCCTGTGAGTGCAACCTGACATGGCGTACGCGATCGCGGCGCAGGCAAGACGAGCCGACTGTACGCACAGGTGACGGTGGCAGGGTCACTTGTGTGTGCGGTGGCGCCTGCTACCGGTCTGCCGCTTCGGCCGCTTCGATCCCGGCCTTGGAGGGGGCGCGCCAGACGTAGAGGTCGCGCTCGACCGATTGAACGGCGATGGTGCTGTCGTCGGGGGAGAAAGTCACGCCTCGGAAGGTCGTTCCCTCCGCGCGCAGCGTTGCGATCTGCCGCCTTGTGGGCACGTCCCAGAGCAGGACCGCTTCTTCGCGACTGCCGCCGCTGGTCGCCAGGCGTGTGCCGTCGTGAGAGAATGCCAGCCAGTAAATGGCCAGCCGGTGGCCGGGGAGAGGAGGCGTGAGCGCCTGCCAGTCTTGAGTGTCCCACAGCATGAGCGTTCCGAAGTTGCTGCCCGTGGCCAGGAGGCGGCCGTCGGGCGAGAAAGCCAGGGCGGCGATTTCGCCCTGATGGTACATCTCGATCTGAACCTGCCGGCGCCCGAGGTCCCAGATGATCACCTTGCCGTCATAGCGGCCGCAGGCGAGTAGCCTGCCGTCGGGCGACAATCGGGCACCCCCGATCAGCTGCATGGCCCACGGAGGCCGCGGCTTCCAGGCGGGCACTTCCCACTCAAGAAACGCGCGTTCTGGCATCGCCGTAGTCCCGGTTACGAGTCTGGTTCCGTCTCTGGAGAAATCGCTGAGCCATATCCCAGCCCAAGTAGTGTCGTTCTGATCGCGTTGAGGCCAGGCGGGTTGGGAAGTCACGACGCGCCGTTCCGTGAAGTCCCACACCCGCAAGCATCCGTCCAGCCCTCCAACCGCCAGCCAGCGTCCGTCCGGAGACACCGCCGGCCACAGGTTTTGCGTGCCCATCGCGGCGAGGTCCTCCTTGGGTGCCATGGTCTGGGCATCCCACAGGCTGACCGAGCCGGACAGGTTCACGACGGCCAGGGACTCACCGTCGGGCAGATACGGCAAGATATACCGGATGCCGGACGATCGCCGGACCGTAAAGCCCTGCCGGGAGGCCTTGGGCGGCTCCGTGCTCCACAGCCAGACCGAGCCGTCTTTACAGCCAGTGACCAGCCGACGACCATCCGGTGAGAACGCGAGGGTCCAGACCTCCCGGCTGTGCCCCCGAAGAGGTCTCATTGGCCTGCCTGCAGGTGCGCTTGACGCGCCAGGGGAAACCTGCTCGCGGGCGGAAGGCTCGATGCTCCGCGTCGGCGGCGCGTCACGGGTCGTTGGCGTGTTGACGGCCACAGGCTTTTCAGAGGCGATGTCCCAGAGTCCGATCGAGTAGTCCGCGCTGGCTGAGGCAAGCAGACCGCTGGAGGGCGAGAAGGCCAAAGCATGGATAAACCGCTGGTGGCCCTGGAGCAGGCCGCGAGACTCGCCCGTGGCGGCATCCCAGAGCCGAATCACGGAATCGGAGTAGCCCGCCCCGGAGGCCAGGAGGCGGCCATCCGGGGAGAACGCCAGCGCGAACATGTCGTCGGCATGGGCCCGGAAGTCCCGAAGCCTCGCGCCGTCAGGCAGAGACAATATGTGGACCCTGCCGTGCGCGTCGCCGACGGCCAGTCGGCTGCCGTCGGGCGAGATGGCGGCCGGGTTGCCATGCTCCGCATCGCGCGGGGGCGTTGTCCGAAACCGCTGTCTGGGCGTGGTATCCTTCTCATCAGGCGGTTCGATCTTGATCTGCGAGGATTGGGTGCCCGTCTGCAAATCCCAGACCGTGACGAACTGAGGCTCCGGCTTGTGAGGGTCCGGGCGCTTGGATACTTCCACAGTGATCAGCATGCGGCCGTTGGGCGAGAAGATGAGTGCCGTGATGGGTGCCTCCCGAGCGAGAGACGACCTCACGTCCTCCTTGGACAGGTCGTAGAGCCTGACGGCGCTGCTGCTCTTGCCGTCGTTCCAGGTAAAGGCCAAGCGGCTGCTGTCCGGTGAGAAGACAACCGCGGCTTTTCCGGCACTCTTCGGCTGGAGCGTACGAAGCTGGCGCGAGGCCAGGTCCATGAGCCCGACCCATCCGTCCACGCCCCCGACGGCCAGCCACTTGCCGTCAGGCGAAATCGCGACGTGCTTCACGGAATCCGAATGCTGCAGCAGCTCTTCGAGAAAGGCAGGGTCTCTCCGGCACTGCTGCCAGTGGTAGCGCCACTCCCAGCCGCGGAGATCGCCCTGGCCGGGCAGAGGCAGATGGCGATCCAGCAGGAATCGAGCCTGACCCAGGTCCCCGTCGGCCAGGGCCTGCTGGACGAGGATCATGTCCGCGGCATAGGCGTTTCGGCGCGCGTTCAGCTCGTTCTGACGCGATGTCGTTCTCTCCGTTACGGCGGTTTGCCATTGCCACAGCACGCCTGCGAATCCGGCCATGAACACGATCGCGAGCGCGGCGGCCATGCTGGCAATGAGCGGCTTTCGTCGGCACCAGCGCCAGAACTTCGCCGTCTGGCCCACCGGCCGAGCCAGAATGGACCGACCTTCCAGCCATCGCTCCAGATCCTCGGCCAGCGCTCCGGCCGAGGGGTAGCGGCGATGCGGGTCCTTCTCCAGGCACTTCAGGCAGATGGTCTCCAGGTCGCGGCTGATCCGCCGGTTGATCGTGCTGGGGCGGCGCGGTTCGCTGTCGCGGACCTGCTGGAGCGTTGCCAGGGGCGTATCCGCCGCAAACGGCGGCTGGCCGGTGAGGAGCTCGTACAGGATCGCTCCCAGGCTGTAAATGTCGGCCGCGACGGAGAGTCGCTTGCCACCCCCTGCGGCCTGCTCCGGCGCCATGTAACTGGGCGTACCCAGGAGCTGACCCGTCAGCGTAAGGCTGCTGTCGTCGGCCACGCGGCGAGCCAGGCCGTAATCGCTTACGTAAGGATGCTCCGCGGCATCCAGCAGGATATTGCCGGGCTTGAGGTCTCGGTGCAGGATGCCGTGCTGATGAGCGTAGTGCACCGCGCCGGCCACCTGGGCCATCAGTCGAGCCGCGGTGCGCAGGTTCTCGGCGTAGCGGCGCATCTGCCGGGCCAGCGTGCCGCCCTCGATCAGCTTCATCGAGAAGTAGTGGCGCCCCTCGTGCGTACCCACTTCGTAAATGGGCACGATGTGCGGATGATCGAGATTGGCCGCCGCCTCGGCTTCAGCGTGAAAACGACGCACGTCTGATTCGGAGGCGAATTCACCGGCCAGAATCATCTTCAGCGCCACGGTGCGGCCGAGGCTGACTTGCCGCGCCTTGTAGACCACGCCCATGCCACCCCGGCCGAGAATTCCCAGCAGCTCGTAGTCGCCGAATCGGCCGGCCGTGATGCCAGCCGGTGGCGCCTCCGTGGCATCGGCAGGAATGTGATGCGGTGCGGCGTTCACGGCCTTTCTTGCGGGCTCCATGGCGCCGCGCAGCAGGCAGCGCGGACAGTGCCCGTGTATCAAGGGTTCATCCAGAATGGTTCCGCATCTCGGGCATGTGTGCTTGGCGCTCATGGATGATCTACGCCTCGCGAACTCGTCGCCTGCCTTGCTACTATACGGAAAAACCGACAAAACGTTACGGACTTACCCGAATGCGGCGAACAACTGGCAGATCTCATCCTCCACGTCGCCGGGGTCCTGGACGGTCCGGGCAATCTCACCCAGCAGAATCTGGCGATATCGGGTCCGCAGCCGGAACACGGCCGCTCGGGCGGCGTTTTCGGAGAGGCCGAGCTGGCCGGCGATCCGGGCGTAGGGCGCGGCCTCGTCGATATCCGAAAGATAGGCGTTCAAGACGTCGAACTGAGGCCCTTTCTCCGCGGCAATGTACTCCTGTTGCAGCCGGGCCAGGACCTCACTCAGCAGCGTGACCGCCCAGCGCCGCTCGTACGCCCGCTCGGGGGTCAGATCGTCGGCCGGCTCTCGAAGGTAGCGTTCCTCGGCCTGCACGGCATCCCATGAAAACGGCGTGCTCCCACCGCCGCGCTTGGTCGCACGGGCCTGGTCCCATTCGTCGTTTAGGAAGTGCTGGAGCGATGCGAGGAGAAACGTGCGAAAGCGGCCGCGCCGGGGATCGGCCAAGCCGAGGTACCTGCGCTCCAGGAAGCGGGCGAAGAACTCCTGAGTGAGGTCCTGGGCGTCCTCCCGGCGGTAGCCCCGCCGCCGAACGTAGGCATAAAGCGGATACCAGTACTTACGGCAGAGTTCGGCCAGCAGCCCCTGAGAACCGGCGGCATCTCCGAGCCCCGCCCCCAGCACCACGCTCCAATGCGTGCTGGGAAACGACGCGCCGGATGCCGAAGACGGCAGGCAGGATGAATCCGGGCGGTCCATGGCCTGAGTCCGTTGACGCTTTCCCGGCCGGACGAAACCGCGGAGAAGGCCTCATCTTAACCAATCCTGCCCCCGGCGGACAGAAAGTGCATAACGAATTCCCGAATTTCCCGTATATGGAGAGTGGAACAGCGTAAGACGGCCTCCCGGGGCTACCAGACCCCGGGACCTGACGATCCGAATGGCCGTAGCCCCGCGCTTCCAGACCGGCAGCACGGCCCGGTTCGAGGGTGCAAGCAGGCGATGCCATGCCGCGCTCATGGCCCTACAAGGAGGGGCTTTGAATGAGGAGGCGTTCTGGGCTTGCAGTGTCACTTACTTCGGGAGAGGGTGGATTGCAGTACGATGGTTTGTTGACGCGAGAACCCTGTCGCCTCCGGCACGGCGGGAGCCCTTCCCGCGCGGAGCAGCGTGAGATTCCCTGCGGGAAGGGTTTCCGCCCGGGCAACTCTGATCGCGATCACGGCTGATCCCTTCACCGGTCTGGCCTGAAAACCGGCGCCGGCCGTGCGTTGCGGTCTGGATCTGTTTGAGCATTTCAGTTTGCGGAGGTTGTGTCATGTCTTTCCTGAGAAGCGGGTTCCGGACAGCCTATGTGGGGCGAGTCATGCGCAAGAGCAGGTTCGTTGTGAGCTTCTTGGCCGTAGTTGCTGTGGTCGTCGTATTGGCCTTCGCCGCGCCGGCGGGGGCCCAAGACTCCGGCTCGATCGTGGCCTGGGGGCTCAACAATGACAGCCGATGCAACGTCCCTGGGCCCAACACCGGCTTCGTGGCCGTCGCGGGGGGTAATCATCACAGCGTGGGCCTGAAGGCCAATGGATCGATCGTGGCGTGGGGATACAACGGCAAGGGCGAATGCAACGTCCCCGTGCCCAACACCGGCTTCGTGGCTGTCGCGGCTGGCTGGGGCCATAGCTTAGGCCTGAAGACCGACGGTTCGATCGCGGCGTGGGGTTGGAACGAGTACGGCCAACTCAACATCCCTGCGCCCAACAGCGGCTTCGTGGCCATGGCAGCGGGGGAGTTCCACAACCTGGGCCTGAAGGCCAACGGATCGATCGTGGCGTGGGGAAGCAACACCTACGGCCAACGCAACGTCCCCGCGCCTAACGGCGGCTTCGTGGCCGTCGCCGCGGGCGGGAATCACAGCCTGGGCCTGAAGGGCGATGGCTCACTCGTGGCGTGGGGAAATGGTCCTGGCGCGCCCCCTGCGCCCAACAGCGGCTTCGTAGCCGTCGCGGCAGGCTACAATCACAGCCTGGGCCTGAAGGCCAACGGATCGATCGTGGCGTGGGGACGCAACGATCACGGTCAATGCAATGTCCCCGCGCCTAACGGCGGCTTCGTGGCCGTCGCGGGGGGCGGGTTGCACAGTCTCGGCCTGAAGACGGATAGCTCGATCGTGGCTTGGGGATACAACAGCGACGCCCAATGCAGCGTGCCTGTGCCCGACAGCGGCTTTGTGGCCATCGCGGCGGGCTACGCTCACAGCTTGGGCCTGAAGCCCGATAGGGACGGCGACACAGTGCCCGACGTGTCGGACAACTGCCCGAACGTTGCCAATGCAGACCAGGCGGAAACCGACCAAGATGGGGCAGGCGACGCTTGCGACGAAGATGATGACAACGATGGCGTTCTTGACGGCAGCGACAACTGCGCGAGGATCGCCAATTCTGATCAGGCGGACATCGACGCCGATGGGATCGGCGACGCCTGCGACAACTGCCCGGAGGTAGCCAACCCGGACCAGACAGATTGTGACCACGATGGAAAGGGCGACGTGTGCGCCATTGCTGACGGCACATCTCCGGACGAGTGGCCCCCGGGCGGCGACGGCATTCCGGACGAGTGTGAACCGGTCCGCAACATGACGCAGCACCGCTATTACACCCAGATTCAGCCGGCCCTCGACGCGGCGGCCAATAACGATGAGATTATCGTCGCCCCAGGCACTTACGCCGAGGCGATCAGTTTTCTCGGCAAGGCGGTGTACCTGCACAGCTCCGACGGCGCGGCAGTGACCATCATCGACGCCACGGGGCTGAACACGTCCGTCGTGACCTGCGCCAGTGGCGAAGGGCCGGGCACGGTCCTGGAGGGCTTCACGATCAGGAATGGCAGCGCAGGCTACGGCGGCGGAATCAACTGCGGCAATTCTTCCCCCACGATCGCGAACAACACAATCACCGGAAACCGATACGCTCGCCGAGGTGGCGGGATCGTCTGCGGGGAAGGCTCCCCGACGATCGCGAACAACATCATCATCGGTAACGGTCCCGCATTCGAATCGACCGGATCCGGGGGGGGGATCTTCTGCGAGGGCGGCTCCCCCGCGATCGTGAACAACATCATTACGGGAAACAGTGCTTGCGGCTTCCCGGAGTGCGAGGGCGGCGGCGGGATCGCCTGCGTGGGAGGCTCCCCTACGATTGCGAACAACACGATTACGGGAAACATCGCGGGGATTGGCGGCGGGATCGCCTGCGGGGGAGGCTCCGCGACAATCGTGAACAACACAATTGCGGGGAACATCGCAGCATACGAGTCGGGCTGGGGCGGCGGGATCAGCTGCGGGGGGGGCTCCATTACGATCGAGAACAACACGATCACAGGTAACATCGCGTGGGACCGCGGGGGCGGGATCTGCTGCTGGGGGGACTCCACCACGATCGCGAATAACAAGATTATCGCAAACTCGGCGTTCTTCTACGGCGGCGGCATCTACTGCTGGAATGCCTCCCCCACGATCGCGAACAACACGATTACGGGGAACAGTGCCTTCAGTGGCGGGATCTTCTGCTACGGTGGCTCCCCCACAATCGCCAACACGATCGTCGCATTCAACTCCTCGGGGATTTGCGTGGACAGCGATAACCCGGGCACGCCGACCCTCCGATACAACTGCGTCTATGGGAACGCGGCGTACAACTACTCCGGCGTGATCGACCCGACGGGGTCCAACGGCAACGTCTCCGCCGACCCGAAGCAAGCGGGCGTTGCTCACGGCAACATGCACATTCAGCCGGACTCGCCATGCAGGGATGCCGGGGACGACGCGGTGGTTCAACCAAGCTGGCTCGACATCGACGGCCAGGCCCGGACTCAAGGCAGCCACGTGGACATCGGGGCGGACGAGTCGGACGGCATGATCTGGCCGGCAGGCCCCTACGTGATCGTACGGGTGAGCCCGGACGGCAACGACGCGAATGACGGCTCGTCGTGGTTACTGGCCAAACGGACAATGCAGGCGGGGATCGATGGGGCGTTGGCCGCTGGCGGTGAGGTCTGGGTCCGGGGTGGGACCTACCTGGAGCGGATCACAGTGATGCCGTACGCCCATGTGTATGGCGGCTTTGCGGGCACGGAGGCGGCGCGTGGAGAGCGTAACTGGGCCACCTGGCGGACCATCCTCGACGGCCAGCAGGGCGGGTCGGTGGTAACTGCGTGGGGGGGATTCCAGGCCAGTACCATCGATGGTTTCACGATTCGGAACGGCAAGGCTGATCCGCCGGGCGGTGGCGGGATCTGCTGCGACCAATCGTCCCCGACAATCGCGAACAACACGATCACAGGAAACAGCAGCACCGGCTATGTAGGCGGCGGCGGGATCTGGTGCAAAGGTGGATCGCCGAGGATCGCGGACAATGTGATCACGGGAAACAGTGCGATGATTGGCGGCGGCGGCATCTACTGCTGGAATTCCTTTCCCACGATCGCGAACAACACGATTACGGGGAACGCTGCGGGGTATGGCGGTGGGATCTGGTGCGTGGGAGGCTCCCCTACGATTGCGAACAACACGATTACGGGAAACGCTGCGGGGTATGGCGGCGGGATCCACTGCGAGGTAGGCTCCCCTACGATCGCGAACACGATCATCGCATTCAACTCCTCGGGGATTTGCGTGGACAGCGATAACCCGGGCACGCCGACCCTCCGATACAACTGCGTCTATGGGAACGCGGCGTACAACTACTCCGGCGTGACCGACCCCTCGGGCACGAACGGTAACATCAATGCCGATCCGCTGTTCGTCCGCCATCCCAGCGATGGCGGCGACGGCTGGTGGGACAATTGGGATACACCCGACATCGACGAAAGTGCCAACAACGACTACGGCGATCTGCGGTTGCGGGCCGGCTCGCCGTGCATTGACGCTGGCGAGAATGCGGCCGTGCCCGTGGGCGTGACCACGGACTTCACCGGCCGGCCGCGGTTCTTCGACGACCCGGCCACTCCGGACACCGGGGCGGGAATGCCGCCGATCGTGGACATGGGAGCGTATGAGTTCGCCGCTGCTGTCCCCGCCGACCTGGACGGCGACGGCGACGTGGACGCCACTGACTTCGGCATCTTCCAGGCCTGCGCCTCCGGCCCGGCCATTCCGCACGACGGCACCCGGACCTGCCAAGCCACCGACCTCGATCACGACGGCGACGTGGACCAAGTCGATTTCGGCATTCTCCAGCGATGCTGGAGCGGAGCGAACAAGCTCCCAGACCCGCAGTGCGCGAACTGACTGACCTGCGGCATGTCTCGTCCTGGTGGCATGCCGCCGAGCATGTCGCCGGGCCTTCAGGCATGGCAACGAAAACATGAGGAGAATGCGATGAGATTCTTGCTTAGGAATATCCAGACGCGCGCCGCCCTGGCGGCGGCCATCGTGCTTGGAGTGGCCGCAGTGGGCCAAGGTTACAGCATCGCCTACGTCGATCCCGTCGTGGACGACATTACCCGGGCCGGCCGCGGACCCGTCAAGCTCTACGTGCCCGACGGGTACGACCCGCAGCATCCCGCACCACTGCTGCTGATGCTGCACGGCGCGGGATCGACGGGGGAGGGAGATGAAACGCAGAGGCTCTCCTTCCGGCTTGCGAGCCTAGTCGATGAGAGAGGCTTTCTTTACGCCCACCCGAATGGCGGGTGTATCGCTGGTGGCGGCCTGAAATGGTGCTACCCGAACCTGCGGCCACCGGACGACCCGGCCTACCTGCGCCAGCTCATCGGTGCCATCTCAGCGCAATACCGCGTGAATCCCAATCGGGTCTTCCTTTTCGGGGCTTCCAGCGGCGGGATCATGGCGTATAGCATGGCCTGCCGGTACGCGGACGTGATTACGGCGATTGCGGTCTTTACTGGGTCGGTCAACGAGACGGAGTGCAGACCGGACGATCCGGTCCATGTCCTGCACATCTACTGCAGCAAGGACACGACCCTTCCTCGGTCGCCCTGTGCCCCGGATACGCCAAACAACCTGGACTTCTGGGCTCAGTCCAACGGGTGCTCCCTGACTTACGAAGGCGCCCGTTGCGGCTGCCCGGACACGCCGGCCGACCCCTGCGATAATAGCCTGGGGCGGTTGGATCTGGTTGCACGTCTCCCGGGCGCGGAGACCGTCATCACCCGCTGGACCCAGGGATGCGCCACTACCGGCGCCATCGAGATGTGGACGGTCCTGGGAGTCGGCCATCCAGTGATTGACCCCCTCTGGTCAACGTCCGATTACCAACTTATCGCCCGGCTGGCGGTCAACTGGCTGCTGGCCCATCCCGCAGACTGCAACCGAAACGGCAAGCCCGACGACGAGGACATCGCCGACGGCACCAGCCGCGACTGCAACGGGAACCTGATCCCCGACGAGTGCGAACCCGGCGGCGTGGAGGTCGTCAACGCCGACTTCAATGAGGACTGCAGCGTCGACATGGCGGACTTTGTCATCTTCGCGGCATGTGCCGATGGTCCCGCCCTGCCTTACACCTCCGCCTGCGCGCTCATTCCGGACGGCCAAGGCTTCATCGCCGCCGACTTCGACCGCGACTGCGACGTGGACCAGGACGACTTCGGTGTTTTCCAGCGCTGCTACAGCGGCGCCGGCAAGCTGTCAGATCCGCAGTGTGCGGATTGAGCTGATGTAGGTTCTGCTCGGCCGGCGCCGCGAAGACGCGCTGCGCGTATCGGGCATTGGATGAACACCCGAGCGGGCTCGGAACGAGACCGGGCTTGGAAAGGAGACTGCGATGTCTGCGACCTGTTTTCGTGTTTGTGTGGGGAGCGTTGGGCTGGCTGCGTTTGCTGGCTTGGCCGTCCACGAGGCCCGCGCGGCCGATCAGGACCTGCTGGTTACTACCAGCAACGGTATCTTGCGCTACGATGGCACGTCCGGGGCCTATCTGGGGCCGTTCGCTACCGGTTTTCAGGCGGAAGCTCGCGTAAGGGCGATCAGGTACGGTCCGGACGGGCAGATCTACGTGTCCCTGAACGCATCCTACGGAATCGCTCGCGTCAACGCAAAGACCGGAAAGATCCTGGATGACCCGTGGGCATCCAGGTGCGACTTGAATGGGCCCCTCGGCATGCGCTTCGGCCCCGACGGGGACCTGTACGTCGCCAGCCTTACCAACACCAAGGTCGTGCGTTTCAACGGGACCACGGGGGCGTGCATGGGCGATTTCATTCCGCCCTACTACTGCGGGTTGAGCGGGTCTCGCGGGGTGGGCGGGATTGCCTTCGGCCCGGGCAACAGGCTATATATAGGCACCACGTTCAGCAACAACGGCGTCAGGCTTTTCGACGCACCGACGGGCGCCTGCATCGGCGAGTTCATTTCTCAATCCTTGTGCCCCTCTGCCCCGAGCGTCCTAGGGTTGGGTCCCGCTGACGGCTATCTCTATGTCGTGGGTTATAACTACGGCGAGGTGTGGCGTTACGACGCGGAAACCGGCGCGCCCATCGACGTGTTCGTGCCCCCTTACACGACGCTGGTGGGCCCCTCCAGTTGCTCCACCTGGGGTCCGGACGGCTGTTTGTACGTGGTGGACTACGGCGCCGCTCGAATTCAGCGCTACCACGGGACAACTGGCCAGTTCATGGGCACGTTTGCCGCCGGCCCTGAGATGGTGGAACTGTGGGGCGCCGTCTTCATGCCCCACCCCGCCGACTTCGATACCGACGGCGATGTAGACGTCGGGGATGTCGGGCGCTTTCAAGCCTGCGTTACAGGCCCGACGATACCGTACAACCCAACCGCTCTGCCGCCCGGCTGCGTGATGCCGGTTGACGCCAACGGCCATATCGACGCCGACTTCGACCAGGACGGCGACGTGGACCTAGCCGACTTCGGTGTGTTCCAGCGGTGCTACAGCGGCGCGGGCAAGGCGGCCGATTCGGCGTGCACGGACTGATCGAGTGCGAGAATTGACCTGGATTCATCAGGAGAATAGGTTGAACCGCATGCACTTGCTTCGCAGCGGCCTTTTCCTGATGGCGCTTGCTCTGGTGGCCGTCCCCGCAATGGCGGCCGACTGGATCTCTCCCAAGCCCTTGCGACCTGGGCAGTTCGGGCGAATCGTCGTCTTTAGCGCCAGTTCCACCGACGTGGGCAATGTCAGGCGAACAACTACCTGGGCAGCAAGCAAGTATCCTTGTCCTCCGTATTGGGAAGGTCGTTTCTCCAACGGTCCCGTTTGGGTCGAGGTGGTCGCGGAGCGCCTGGGCGTTGCCGTGCCCACCGCCAGTGCCGTCGGCGGTCCGAATGCCACCAACTACGCCTACGGCGGTGCGCAGATCGTTGGCCGGAACAGGGCGAACGTCCCGTCGCTCCAGGAACAGGTGGCCGAGTTCCTCGGGGAGGACACTCCTAGTCGCGCTGCTGTCGGAAGGCCCTATCGATCAACGTGGAAGCTCCGGTTTGCCGCAGGAGGTGAGCGATGCCGCGACGACAACAATACCAGTGCCAGATCATCCTATGCCCGAAGGTCGATGTTCTCCGGGAATCCGGGCGGCTGTTACTCGATACGCCGGACATGGCCCGGTTCCTTCAGGTTACCGTCGCACGAGTCCGTCAGCTTGCCCTGTCAGACCGTATCCCGCCTCCGCTCCGCTTCAAGTTCAACTCTTGCGCCCGATGGAGCGTCGTGGAGATGCTGGAGTGGGTGGCGGCAGGCTGTCCACGGCGGGAAGAGTGGATCGACCAACGAGGATGGAGCGGGTGGAGACGCCAGCCTGGCCGGGGCTTGCTCTGGTAGAGGTCGTGGTCTTCGATGCGGGCCATCGTCGATCCCGTACCCGCCATCTGTACTTGCCGATCAAGACCATCAAGAAGCTGCTGGAGCCGGGCGAATAACAGGCCCTACCATCCCCACGTCCACCTGCTGGTCACCGGCGGCGGCGTCTCCGACGACGGCCAGTCCTGGTGCCAGCCGCCGGGAGCCTTCCTGCTGCCGGTCAAGGCCCTCTCCAGGCTGATCGCCGCCCGCTTCCGGGATGCCCTCCAGAAGGCCCGGCCGGACGCCTTCGCCAGCCTTCCGCGAAAAACCTGGAAGCAGCCTTGGTGCTCGTTCGCCAAGCACTACGGCCGGGGCAAGCAGGCGGTCGTGGATTACCTCGCCCGCTACGCCTTCCGCATCGCCCTCACCAACGCCCGGATCGTCGCCATGGACGATACCCATGTGACGTTCAAATACAAGCAGCGGGACACCGGTGAATGGAGGAAGTGTCGCTTGACCGGGCTCGAGTTACTCCGCCGCTTTCTGATGCATGTCCTGCCCAAGGGCTTTCATAAGCTGCGCTACTACGGGCTCTGGCATCCCTCGAAACGTGATCTCCAGCAACGGGCCCGGCTGCTGCTGGCGTTGCTCGGACGCCTCCGGCCGGTTGAGCCCGTCCTCATCGCGGACCTGGCCGCGGAAGCAGACGCAGCCTCGCAGGATCCGGAGACCCCGGCAGCGGGATTCTCACCGGCCTGTCCTGGCTGCGGAACTCGTCGCGTGGAGCATCTGCAGGAACGTCGCCGTGGCCCCGGTCCGTAGGGCTCATCGCCGGCCGGTCCTGACTCCCTGAGCCGACTGCGGCCCGCGGGTGCGTGGACCGACTGGCCCGCCGGTCGCATGACGGCGTCAAGCAGGGATCCAATCCAGCGTGTGTTTGCACTTCGCAAGCACGCCGTCGGTTACTGCTGCGCCGTGAGTCCCCCGAGAACGCTCGCCCAGCCGGTTCGCTCCCCCCAAAGCGGACTCCCGAACGCCGGCCACTCCTGCCGCCACCCATCCAGCGGCGTAGGCGCTTCGTCCAAAGCCCTATCTACTTCCGCTATGATTGATGTCGGTCTCCCCCGCTTAAGTAGAGCAAGCCCGCTTTCCGAACAGTTCCCGAACATCGAACGATCCGCGCCCGACTCTCCACCAAGCATAGTATACCAGATTCAAGGTGGCTCAGCGATCCGAGCAGCACGCCACGGCCGACGATGCCGATCGTCTTGCACAGCCATTCGCGTGCGCGTGAGGACCGGCTATGGACTTTTGGGGCAAAAAGTGCTACACTTTTCAGGATGGCAAAGAAGAGACCATCCAAGCCGGGTTATGGGGACCTGTTCAAGGCCGCCAAGTCGGCGTCGAACCTTCTCGTGCTCTTCATCCCGAGCCAGGATCGAGACGAGAAGCCGATTGACCAAGACCACTGGAGGGACGAGGCCCTGACGGCGCTGGGCAAGCTTTTCGGTGGCGCGACCGCCTACCCGAAAGGCAAAGGGGTCTGGCGCGATGACGATCAGGGCGGTAAGCTCCTCTTCGACGAGCCCGTCGTCATCCAGTGCTATACCTCCGAGGAGTCGATCCGACGCCAAGCGGGCGCCCTTCGCGAGTTCCTGGTTCGGATGGGGACCGAATGCCGGCAAGGGGCCGTCGGCTTCGTGATCGACCGGGATTACCTGGAGATACGCTTCCCCCTCGTCGGGAAGGGAGGATGAGACTATGGCACGCAACATCAAACGCATCGCCCAGGACATGGGCGCAGAGATCGTCGGTCAGGTTCCGGACACCGGCGGGGGCGCCTTCGGAGCCGCTCGCTTGCCTCACGTTGTCCACGCTTTGCGAGAGCGGCTCCAACCAAGCCACGGGCGGAGACCAGGGCGGCCCACGTCCAAGGACTGGTCGCTACGCTCGAAGGTCCCGATGAGTGCAACCACGCGCAGCAAGCTCCGGCGGCTGGCCCGGCAGATGAGCACGACCAAGCGCAAGGTGAGCCCCATGCAGGTGGCTGCCCAACTGCTCGAAGAGGCGGTGGCCGTCTGCCCCGCCGATTGATTGTGCGCGTGGCATTCTGGTACGGCCGCGCAAGACGGGACGCGAGGCGCGGTTTGCCGCAACAAAGGGACTCTGTAGCATCAATACCGGGCCACCTGGCATCGGTTCCGGTTTTCGTGGAGTGACCGGGTGGTTTGAGTTCGTCCGATCGTCTGGGCCTCCCGCTGCATGTCGGCGGCGATGCGTCGGCTGATCTGGGCTTGGGTGCGTACCCGGTAGACGGTCTTCTGCATCTTGCGATGGCGACGGTTGCCGCGCTCCACCG
>JAGNEZ010000091.1 GCA_018003015.1 Phycisphaerae bacterium
AGCCTCCTGAAGCGTCACGCGTCGAAGGATAGCATCAAGTGCAAGAGCCGCATCGCGGGCTGGAACAACCAGTTCCTCATGCAAGTGATTACCGGAACAGGAGTTTAATGTGCGCTGGCCCTGGGGCACTTACGACAAGCAGGAGATCAACGAGATCGCCAACATGGCGGTGATTACGGGCCGCACAAACCGGAAGATCAGCAACAAGGAGCCCACGGTGTACTTGCCGGACATCGTTGCAGAGCGTGGCGAGGAAGCACTCACGAGACAGGGCGTGCCGCTAGACCCGGCCATGCACCGGTTGGACAACTTCCGGGGTTTTCTTGAGGCCCGGCGACAAGTGCTGGCCGACATGGTGAACGATTTCATCAAGAAAGCATTGGCAGGGTGAGTACGACCTGATGAACTTATGGACTTGGCAATCTCCGGACTTCTCCTTGCTCGATGGCCACGTTGAGCCGACCAAATCCCCTTACGCGGACACAGTATCCACAGCACCCGATGCTTATCGGAAACTCGCCCGCTGTCTCAGTACGGACCAGATCATCTGGTGCCATACTCTGCCGGGTCAGCACATTCGCATCCCCGGCTTCAGTATGGTCGAGTGGGTGCTGGACGTGCCGCCCGAAGAGATAATGGGATTCACCGACAGTCTTGTCTGGAACCGGATACTTGGAATCAAATGCGGCCTACCTCGCTCATGGCATTTTAAGTGGCGACAAGCTGCCCGAGAGCTTCATCCACACGATCCGGACAAATGGGACGAGTACGAGAAAGCGCAGGAAGCCGAGTTCTGGGAACGACCGCCTCCCGACGGCGGTTGGTGGAAAGCCCTGTGTGTAGACGGCAGGGCCGACGAGAACGTCGTCGCGTTGGTCCGGCATCCTCTCAAGCCCGAATGGGTACTGAAACAACAGCATTGGAGTTAACTGAACAGGCCCGGCAGCCTCACCCGGCTATTGTGCGGAGCTAATGATGTCGAAAGCAAAGACGTACCACCAGTACGATGACCGGGCTGATAACAGCAACGGCGGTCCGCTGGATCAGTTTTATGTTCTCAGTTCCAGCTTCGCCTACGGCGGCGGGTGTGGTGGCGAGGGGGCCGGTGTCGAGGAGTTTCCGCACATGCTGGCGGCGCTGGAATCACAGCTTTCATGGCTCTCTGGTTTCGAGCCGGACGACTTCGACGCCGGAGATTATGAAGAGCAAACGGCCAACCTCGAAGCGGCGATCCGGGAGATCAATGACCGCAAAACCGACAAAGGCGTGAGGCCGACATTCCTAAGCATCGACGGTAACCGGGTCGGGTATTGCTTACAGGCGGAGGGGTACTGGGAGCAGTTCGTCCCGGCTGCCCTGTCCATCTTCGTGGACGACCTGAAGGCGAAGATCGAGGACTCCAGCGAGGACGATGAGGACATCGCCGACCTTCAAGCCGAACTCGACCGGGTCATGGCTCTTTCAAGGCGAGAGGATTCAACCAGCGCCGACTTCGTGGACGAGTTCATGTCGGCGCGCGAAGCCTACGATCAGCGGCACTCTTGATCAGCGATTCCTTTTCTCCCCGCGACAACCGCTTGACCGCCGCCTCCCGTTTCAAGGCGAGACTCCGGGTAGCCTGAGGTTCACGATACACCAACTTGACCGGCAGGCGCGACCGGGTGTAGCGGGAAGCACTTCCAGCGTTATGCTGTTCAAGTCGGCGGTCCACCTCGGTGGTGATGCCGGTGTAAAAGGTGCCGTCGGCGCATCGGAGAATGTACATGAACCACCCGGCGGGGCCAGAGGGCGAGTGCGGGTTTCGGTGTTGTTCCCTTTGGGCGACCTTGACGAGGCGATGATAGTGTCGTAGCTGCTCGGCAGGTAACTCAAAACGAGTCAGGTCAACCGGCTGACTCTTGAGCACGTTGACGATGTCGGCCTGATCATCCATGTGTCCCCGGAAGAGTTTGGAGGCTACCAATCCCGAGGCGCTGGCCACGGATATGGCGTCACTGACGACGGCGGTACTGACGATCTCTTCGGCCACGCGCGTTGGGACGTGCATGACACTCGGTGTAACCGCCGCCACTTCGACACGGGTCTTGTCATGCTGGAAGACACCGGGGCGAATGCGAGTGAAACCCGCCACCTCCACAGGTATGGCCTTCTTCGTCAAGAACAAGAAGCTCAACTCCTTCGTATACTGGGGCTTGACGTAAAACGAAAGGCCGAGGCCCCCGATCAAGACCCCGTTGCTTCCCGCCTTGCGCCAGTCCCACAGCACTTCGACCAGTTCGGGGGCAAGTGATGACTCCCGCAGCGTCCGGCGACCGTCGTTCGCGGCCTGCATCTTTTTCAGGCATCGCAATTCGCTTTGGCGGGTTGTCATCGGCTCCCTCTTCACAGCGGCCCGGTCAGGGCGTCCCACTCATCGTAACAGCCAGTATAGTACATCACGGATGAAGAAGACGCCCGCTATTGCCGGAGTCCTGCGACGAGTCCGGCGGTTCGAGATTGCTGACCATGCCGAACTGGCCCAGCGGCTCCGATACTGCCGTCATCGGCTTCGGAGCCCACATCCTCCAGACCAGAACACGAGCCGGACAATGCGAGCCACGGAAGACCATCGAGGAAATGGTGGTCATGGGCTACCGTTTATGATGCCGAACACTCCGAAGTTCTGCCCTCGGGGCAAATGAAGTCTTGCAGCCCGGTCGGGATGAGTTTTGCCAGCGCAATCGTGTTGTGAATCCCGCAGTCGCCACGAACTCTTGGGCCGGTGTCCCGGCAACTTCTGGCTCGGGCTCGACTAGAAGCCGGGTCCGCCTCCCCCGTGATCTTCCCCGGCCCCGCCACAAGAGAAGAGGCTGGACGTTCCAGCTCTTTCCCGGCTACCCCGAGGTGTGCTCTTTCAAACGAACTCAGACCGTCGCGCCGAAACCCTCGCCCAGACCAACGGAGAATCTCATCCCCGGCCACGAAATCAAGACACTCGAAGCCGGGTTGTACTCCCGAAAACGGCTTTCCCGGCCCCGGTCGAGCCCATTGGGACGGTTGAACTGGTTGGGACCGACGCCTTCGCTGCCGGGGCAACCGTAGATCAAATGCTGCTCGCGTACCGGCGCGACATATAAAGAGTTGGTCCCCGCCCAAGAACTGGGGGGGCAACCCTTATACCCTGTGGGCAAGCACCTCGCCGCCCAGACGTGGCGAACCATGCCCAGCACGGTTCTTTGACAAGTTGGGTGACAGTTGCAGATTTGCGGGTTTGATCACAGTCGGGCTGACACGGTTGCCCTACTCGAAGTGGCCGATCATCGGTATCGGCGAGGGCAAGTGCGTGGTGGGCCTGTGTGTGATCAAGGCCCTCGACCCGGTCGTCCTGTTCGTCGGGAACGACTACGCGGCCCGTTTCGGGTCGGTGTTGAAGAGGCACGGGTACAGGGGGCTTCAGGTAACGCCGGAGACGGCGGAGCGGGATCTCGAACCAGACGCGCTGTTGGGGCCTCGGGAGTTGTAATCAGGATGCCGTTGAAGACATTCGCTTCGCAGTAGCCGGGGATTAACCGGAGAGGTGTGTCTTCTTTCTTACGGAGAGGCCGGACGGGATTACAAATGAA
Organism: Phycisphaerae bacterium; assembly: GCA_018003015.1. Taxonomy (NCBI): domain Bacteria; kingdom Pseudomonadati; phylum Planctomycetota; class Phycisphaerae; species Phycisphaerae bacterium. The sequence continues at coordinate 3,603 of JAGNEZ010000091.1, forward strand.
ACAACCCCGGTGTCTTCCGTGGTCAGTTTCCTTAATGATGTCCACCAGCCAGAAGATTCCGGGGACGTGGGACAAAAGCCTGCGGTGATCGCGGAGTGTACGGCACGATCAGCCTGCTAGAAACCAGTCTCGCTCAGCCCACAAGACTCCAGTTGCTCGACGGAGACACTTCGGGCACTCCGCCGTGTGTCTTCCGGGCACACGCCGAATCAAGATTTGAATCGAGACACTCGTCTTCGAGCGACTTGGGAACACGCCTTTGTCTGCCTGACCCACTTGCATTCGTGGCCGGGCTCCGACCGTGGTCCGCCCGTCGTTAGAGCGGACCCGCGTCGTATCAGCAGCATCCATGCCTTTCCGCCTCATCTGGCAATCGATATGGTTGTCCCCCGCCCTGTCCACGAAACACACATGTCGTCGACACCGGTCAACTGTTAAACATCATAGCGGCGCGGGTGCCCGGTCCGCGTGCGTCGGGCAAACCGCGCCGAAACGAGAAGCCCGATCCCGAAATGGCGGAAAGAGCGCAGGCACCGATGACGACCGAGAGTGGCAAGACAAACACTTCGCTGAACCCGGCGGCTCCGACCGGGGCGACGATGCCCTTGTCTGCGACGGCGAGCCAACGGCGGCATCCCCAGCGAGTCCGCTGGTCGAGGGAAAGGGGTGCGCCCCGACCTTGGACCGGCTTGTGGCGGCGTACATTGAGTTTCAGCGTGGTCGGGTTGCGCCGTACCGCGACGAACCCAATGACCGGGCGAACATCACGCCCCGAGTGTTCGCGGACATCGAGGCGCAGGCGTGCGACATTTTGCTTTGGTGCAAGATGCATTTCAAAGATCGGTTGGAAGTTGAGCCGTTCGCGGACCTGATGACCGAAAACCACTACAAGGTCATGATGGCCGACTTTGCGCGAGGCGGGTGGGACAAGGAAAAACGCAAGAAGGCAATGGGGCCGTCGCAGATGAACAAGCGACGGCAGCGGTTCTGGAACATCATCCGTTTCGCACGATCCGCCGAGATGGCTCTGTTGTTGCCCTTCAAGGCGGAGGACGTACAGGGCTCCTGCGGAGGCAATGATCTCGGGCGAAATCGGCAGTTCCCCACGGTAGAAGAACTTAAGACATTGCTTCGGGCCGCCGATCCCAAAATGAAATTGTGGATGGTGATGGCGATGGGGCTCGGTTTTACCAGTGACGACATTGCCCGCGCGTGTCCCGAAAACCTCGGGATCGACAAATTTGATCAAGCCCGATGGAAGACCCGTCGGTTGTTCCCGCGAGGCGGAGGGATGCCTCCGTTGGTCTGGACCCTCTTGCAGCGGTACTTGCGTGACAATCCAAGGGAACGCGGGGAGTTGTTGTTCCGCACTCGGTTGGGCAATCCCATCGTCAGCATTCGGAACAAGACTCCGGACGAAATGAAAGCCGCAGCGGAGAGCGGTCGGTTGGTCGTGAACAGCTACACTCGGAGTGACAGCCTCCAACAAGCGTTTTACAAACTGCAAAGAAAGACCGGGGTTACTGTGAAAGGGGGCTTCTCCACGTTCCGCACGCTGGCCGCTACGGCTTTGGCCAGTTCGCCCGGCGTCAGCGGCAACGAGGTCCGAACATTCTTGGGGCAGGGCAACACCGATGCGGTGGACATCTACATCAAAAAGCTGACTCCCCAGACCCACGAGGTTGTGACATGGGTCAATCAGGTGCTTGACTCGACCGATGTGGAGTCGCTGTGGTGATCGGTAGAGCGGAAACATCCCCCGTAGCGGCATCGGCGGGGACGTTCATGTTCAACAGGAGGAGCCGTGGGCTTTTGGGGAATCGTTTGCTGAACGGGCAGAGCGGTGTATGACCGGTTGAAGTGTCTTGGTGAGGTTGAAAGGTCGTGTGTGCGGGAGATGCTGGCCTTGACGGTTTAGCGACGCCCAGCTTCGATGTCGTCGGTGTCGAGCAGTCGGTTGACCCACTCCACGAGGGGCCGGGTCTGCGGGGTCAGTGGCCGCATATACCGGTCAGCGGCATCGCTCTTGCCGTGACCGAGGAAAGCCTTGACCTCGGCGAGCGAGACGCCGGGGCGGGCCGCGAAGGCTGTGGCCGCGATGACCCGCAGGGTGTAAAAGCCGCCCGCGATGGTGACGCCGGACTTCTTCTGGAGCTTGAAGAACGCCTGTTGGATACTATCGCTGCGGGTGTAGCTGAGCGGCGTTTTGTCGGGCGAGGACTTCTTCTGTTTGAGGATCTGCTCCGGGGGCTTTTCGGTGATGGAGACCAAGGGCCGACCCCGTCGCGTGGCGAACAGGAGTTCATTCGGCTGGCGCGGGTTCGCTTGGAGGTAGTTTTGCAGGAGTGCATGCACCCGTCTGGGCATCGTGCCGTTACGGGCGAACTGGTTGCCGGTCTTCCACCGGCTCATGTCGTAACCCTCAAGGTCGAAGTTCTTGGGGCAGCAGCGGGCAAGATCGTCGTTCCCGAAGCCCAGACCGAGCGCCATCCACATCCAGAGACGCATCTTATCGTCGGCGGACTCCAGCAGCTTGACGAGGTCCGCCACGGTGGGAAGCTCGCGATTGCGGCGGATGTCGTTGCCCCCGAATTGACGCACGTCGTCCGGGCCGAAGGTGAGTCGGACATCCATGCCCGATTGCCGGGCGAACTTGATCAAGTTCCAGAACCGCTGCCTGCGTTTGTTGAGTTGAGATGGCCCCAATGCCGAGCGATTCGGTTGCCATTCCCCTCGGGTGAAGTCGGCCATCATCTGGTTGTAGTCGTTGGCGTTCATCAGTTCCGCGAAGGGGCGGACCGCGAGTTGGTCCCCGAAACGCCGTCCGCACCAGTCGAGGATGTCGTGGGCCTGTGCGCAGTTGTCCTCGTACACCCGCCGGGTGATCGTGCCGCGATGGACTGCGATCCCGTACTTGATGACCAGACCGCGAAGTCCTTCCGCATGGGCGTGGACGATTTCACCGAGGGTGGGTGTGCGGGGTTGCGGTGGGCCGCTGCCGCGACCGTTCCGCGTTTCGGCAGACCGGATGCCGTAGCGGTCGGCCAGCCAGCAAAGGTACATCCGGAAGGACTCCTCCCGGTCGCGGGTGAATCGCTTCCGCAGGGACTTGCCCTCCGCGCGGTAGGTGGAATAGAATACACCCTTGCCCGGTTCCGGTTTCTCGGAAAGCTTGGGAATTCGGAATCGCGTTTGGGCCATCTTAAGTCGCCCCGGCTGTCGCCCCTCTGGTTCAAACGTAGCCAGATCGGGTGGCGGGTTCAAGGGCTTCGGGGCGACATAAGGGCCGAAACAGGCCAAAAAAGGCCGTTTTGGGGCGACTTAAGGAATCGGAAGCGGTTTCATAAGTGCCTGAAAATAAAGGTTTTGCGGGCGTAATTCAGTGGTAGAATGCCAGCTTCCCAAGCTGGACGTCGTCGGTTCGAATCCGATCGCCCGCTGTGGATATAATTGCTTAGCTGAACGCTAGTTAGCGTACCTGCCGGCGTGAGGCATTACGGCTCAGGAAGCCCAAGATACGTGGTAATTACCACATTACCGCGACGGGCCTCAGGAGTCGTGCAATGCCTCGATCAAAAAGTCCCTCCGTCCCCAGTTACCGTCTCCACAAGCCTTCCGGCCAAGCTGTCGTCCGTCTCAGCGAGCGCGACTACTACCTCGGTCCTCACGGCACCGAGCAAAGCCGGGCGGCGTATGGGCGAAGGTACATCATGATCTCTCCGCTGTTTGCTGATTGGCCCCCCAGGGTTCGATCTGACGCAGACCCTTGGTCGCAAGCGCTCGGTAGCAGTCGGGCAGGTCAAGTTGCTTCAGCACGCCCGGCGAGAAGGACGAGAGCGGCCAGCGGTAATCCTCCGATTCGGCGATTGCCGCGTAGGAGGTGAGCGCATTCTTGAGTGTCAGGCGGACGACCAACGGCGATAACAACGCCGCGAAAGTGGCCGGCAGCGTTCCCCAGCCCCTGGCCGCCAAATGGACCTCGCCGCAGCCGTTGGACTTGAGCCAATCCAGCACGCAAAGGACATCGTGGGTCTTCTGGCCGACATAGGGGTAGTCCAGCATGATCGAGTGGATTGCATAGAAGAAATCGCTGCCGTAAGCGTTGAGAAACGTGTCCTTTCCGCAGGTGTCAGGCCGCGATTCGCCGATGCCGCGCACGTCGCAGGAATAGAACGTCGCCGCGGGCTCCTGGGCGATCAGCTCGGCGATCAGCGGTTCCTCCCGAAGCTCGGCGTCGCTGGACTGGTGAGCCACATACAGTACGGCCCGTCTGCGGTCCTGCGGCGGTCGGGAGTAATGCGGCTCGTCCGAGAGCATGTGCACCAGCGCGTGAACGCCGGGCTCGCTCTGAACTGCGTACGTGGTGCAGTGCTTCTTCGGATACCGGCGTCCCGGCATTGGGCGCAGAATGCGGTCGCGGGCGACGGTATTGCGCTCGGGAAGCTTCAGAACGGACCTCACCGCCTGGAGAAGAACATCGCCCTCGATCGTTTGCCGCCGCTGTGCCAACTGCCTGGATGTGTCCCGTGTGTGGGAATGGACCGACCGCGAGCCGCGCTCGGCCACCTGCCCGCGCGGCGTACACTGGAGCGTTTCGTCTTTCTCGATCACCAGCTCCGGCTCTGTCGCATTGTCCGAGCCGTGCGTCGCCCGGTTGAACCAGCGGTACATCGCCTCTCGGTTTTCGCGGGAGTAGCCGTGCGGGTTGGGCCCGATGAAGAGGGCAATGTTGTTTTCCGCCCCCAGCAACGCATACAGCCTTCGGAGTCGCTCGTACGCCTCGATCGTCCCACGGCAATCGAAGTAGTCCTTCTCCTGGCTCATGACGATGACCGGCTTGGGGGCCATGGCAGCGAGGAAATCGCTATGGTCCAAGCCCAGGGCCAGCGCCCGCGGTGGACACTGCTCGGTGTCCGCGGGCAGCTCGTTCTCCATGTTGCGGCGGAAGGTGGTCACGAAGCACGAAGGGGCGGCCATGGTCCAGCGATCCTCCACCCCGCACAGCCAGGTGGTCATCGTGCCGCCGCCGGAGTTGCCGGTCACGCCCACGTGCTTCGGATCGACCTCCCGGCGGCTCAACAGGTAATCCAGCGCCCGGATTCCGTCCCAGGCCCGCCAGGAGCCGAGGAACTCGCCCACGAGGAACTGCTGATTGCCGCAGTACAGGTGCTCGCGCACGCCCACGCCGATGCGCGACTCGAGGTTCTCGTTGGGATACTGGAGCCGCTCGCCTTGGCCGATTGGATCATAAATGAGGACCACGTACCCCAGCCGGGCGAGCCCCTGGGCAAAGGACTGGTAAGGTCCGGATGCCTTTCCGTTTTCCGAATGCCCACACGTGCCGACCACGGCGGGTCGCGGGGACTTGTCCCCCTTGGGGACATAGAGATTCGCAGTCACCAGGAAACCCGGCCGGCTCTCGAAGATCACCTTGTCGATCCGGTAGGCATCTCGCTCGACGATGCCGGTCACGCGCGGGTTGAGCGGAGTCTTTTCGGGAAATGGCCCGAAGCAGGCGCGAATCCGTTCGCGGACCGTGGTTACGTAGCGCTCGGCGTCCTGCTTCGTCTTGACTTGTGACCGCAGCCGGTCCCCGGCGTCCTGAGCTTCCTGCACGCGACGCACGAAGTACTCCTGGACCATCCGCGGGAACCGGTCGAGAGGCACCAGGGTGTTGGCCGCCGGCTCGGCCGCACACAGCCGCTCGGCCCACCCACACGGTAAGCTCAATCCCAGCAGCCCCAGGCCACAGACCCGGATCATCTCGCGCCGGTCGAGCACGGAAGTCACCGGTCTGGACACCCGGATTTCCTGATGGATAACGGTATTCTCTTTCCTCCCGGGGAGAGGCTTGATCATACATAATTCTCCTCTCGAGAATCTGGTGGGTGAATCATACCCGCCCCCACGCGCTGGGAGAACGGGGGCCACACTGCCCGACAAGCCGAGCCTTTCGCTGGAACCCCAGGCGTGGTACCGTCTTGAGGATAAATGACTGGAGGCAAAGGCATGATGGGTTTCCGGCGAACTTGGCTCTGCACCGCCGTGCTCTGCATCCCGCCCTTCGCCTTGCAGGCAGCGGCAGCCGAAATGGTGCCCTACACCCGGCGGTGGGACGTCAAGCTCGAATCGCTCAGGCTGGAAGAACTCCTCTCCAAGCTGGACCTCAGTGCCGCAGGACTTGAAGGTGCGAAGGCGGCGGCCGAACGCCGAAATCGAACCGCATCGCTGTCCGCCGTGCGCGATTACTACCGCAAGCGGTACCCTCTCGCCGGCCAGCCCACCCGAGCCACTGGAGGCCAGTTCCAGACAGCCGATCAGGTCGTCAACCACGTGTTCCAATGGGGACCGTATGAACCGGCGGACTACGGGAAGGACGTGGACTGGAAAGCGGACCCGCGCGGCGACATCGAATGGGTCGCGGCCATGTACCGCTTCCACTGGGCGGACCCGCTGGCCAGGGCCTACGCGGCCACCCGAGACGACAAGTACGCGCAAGCCTTCGTCGAACTCACCAGCGATTGGATACGCAAGCACCCTCTGGAGGACTGGACCGCGACACACCCGGTGTACAAGAGCTGGCGCGGCTTTGCCTGGCTCGATCTGCAGACCGGGATTCGGGCAGGTCGGATGTGCAATGCCTTCAAGATACTCGTGCATTCCGAGGCCTTCACGCCTGAGTTCCTGGGCGTGTTGCTGGCCAGCCTGTACGACCATCAGGTCAAGACCCGGACGATTCCCATGGGCATGGTACACAATAAGGCCATCTTCGAGCAGCGCGGCTTCGTGAATGTCGCCACCACTTTCCCCGAGTTTAAAGAGAGTCGGGCCTGGATCGAGCTGGGCATGGAGCGAGCACGAGAAAACCTCCTCGAACAGGTGACCGTGGATGGCGTCCAGCGCGAATGGTGCGGCGGCTATCACCTGGCGGTGCTGAACGACGCGGTGGACATCATGAACCAGGCCTCATCAGCGGGCGTCCGCGTTCCGGACGATTACCGCCGCCGGGTGCATGCAATGTACGACTACGTTTTCGGTATCGCCACCCCGGACCTGGGCTTCCCGATGTTCGGGGATACCGCCCGACCGCTGAGTGCAACACAGGACCGGTCCAGATGGCCGCTCTATTCCGTTCTGTTCCAGGCCAGCAGCCTGCTGGGCGAGCCGAAGTACGCCGCCCTGGCCCGGCTGGACCAGAAGCAACTGCCTACACGGGCGAGCGTGGCCTTTCGGGACGCGGGCCTCTGCGTGATGCGATCCGGCTGGGGACCGGATCAGGTCTACCTCGCGATGCACTGCCCGCCGCCCGGCATCTCCGGCCACGACCAGCCGGACAACGGCACGTTTGAGCTGTGGGCCTACGGCCGATGGCTTATGACCGACACCGGTTTCTACACCTACGGCCACGATGCCGCAGGCCGGGCCTGGCATCGCCGGACCCGCGTGCATCAGACATTGACACTGGATGAAAAGGACTCGAGGATCAAGGGAACCCTGAAACTCTGGTCCACATCGCCCACCTGCGATGCGGCTGCATTCGAGAACGAAGCCTATCCGGACCTCCTGCACCGCCGGAGCGTGTGGTTCGTAGATCACCAGTGGTTCGTGATCCTCGACGAGGCCATCGGCGCCGCCTCAGGCCGTCTCGACCTGCATTTTCAACTGGCCGCGGGTGATGCCACGCTCAACGGCCAACGCAAGCTGGCCAAGACCGGCTTTGACGATGCCAATGTGCTCGTATGGACCGACCCGGATGCGCCGGTCACGATGACGGAGGAAGAGGGCTGGTTTGCCTGGGCATACGGCCAGCGGAAGCCGCGGAAGGCCTTTCGCTACCGGCACGCTTCGGGAGCGCCGGCATGGTTTCTTACCGCCCTCGTGCCCTATCGCGGAATCGAGCCCCCGCAGCTTTCGGTCGCGCTTGCTCCGGGATTCTCGACCGGTTCGCCCGAAGCCGAGATCACTGTTCAAGCCTTCGGTCGGCAGTGGCACCTCGGCCGGGACCTGCGCCGACAGGAAGCCTGGTGCCGCGAAGCGCCGGGCGCTCGCCGCTGAGGAAGGTCATAGTGACAGGGGATGCTCTCTATCGTGAGTGGACACAGGAGCGCAACTGACGCTCGCGTTCATTGAGCCCATCCAGGAAAGACTGCACGGATCTGCGACTGATCCGCCGCGAGCGCGGGCCCAACTCCGCTTAGAAGGGTGCGGTCGAAGCGAACCGAAACATCTTCAGGTTACCCGCGATGGCCCGCACCGGGAACCAGGTGGCGTTCTCCAGCACATCATCCGGGTTGCCGATTTGCACTTACCTCATCTCACTGCCGGATTTCGGCTCGTGACCGCATCGCAGTCCCATTGCCGTGACCGCTGATCGGACCGCGGCTATGATGGCCACCATGTGCGCTCCCAAACCTCTGTTCCTGCCTGGGCCGGTCGCTTCATCATGCTCTTGCTGGTATGCGATTTTGGCTCTGGCGGTTCTGACCGTTGCTGCGGATCTCTTTCGTGGGCAGGCGGTCCTCGCCAGCGAGTCCAACACCCCTCAGCCCATCGCCCAATCCAGCCATGGGGCGCTTGCCAGCCGGCCGGCTGCACCGGCCCGCGATCGGGCGCGGATTGTGCGTGTGGCCGTTGTCCAGGCCGGCGCCGATCACTATGCCAAGGGCAATCCCGGACCGGCGGCCAACTTTGAGGTCCTTGCCGGGGAGGCCCGCAAGGCGGCTGCCGCCCGGCCGCGGCCGGACGTGATCGTCTTTCCTGAGTTTGCCATCTCCGGCTGGCCATACCCCAGTGAAGAGCGCATCAACTTGCTTGCGGAGCCAGTCCCCGGCGACGGGCTTTGGTATAACCGACACCGCGACCTGGCCCGTGAGACCGGCGTCGCCGTGCTCGCCTGGCTGCTCGATCTGGACAGCGGCCGCCGCTACAACACCGCATGCCTGATCGATGGTCGGGGGCGATTCCGTGGGAAGTACCACAAGGTGCAGACGACGCTGGGCGAGCAGGGCTGGTGGGGCTGGTCGAGGGGTCAGCGGTTTGAGGTGCTGGAACTCGACGGCGTGGGTTACGGCATCAGCATCTGTGCGGACATGTGGTTTCCCGAGACGGTGCGATGCCTGGAACTGATGGGCGCCGATGTCATCCTGCACCAGTCGATCGGAGACGACATGGAGCGCGTCGTCCCAACACGGGCCATGGACAGCCTGTTGCCGATCGCGATGGCCATTTTCCAGGGCGGCTGCTACGCGGTGGACGCGGAGGGCAGCGTATTGGGGAAGCTGCCACGGGAACAGCCGGGTTGGAAGGTGTTCAGTTTTCAGCCGTTCCGCCGATCTTTCGGGACCAAGTACGGCGGGCGGCACGATGAGCGGCAGATCAGGCACAATGTGCGCAACCCGCGGGCGTACTCGATCCTCGCCGATCCCTCAACGCGGCCGCCGTGGACCGAAGTCTTCCTTGACAGTCAGGGGCGCCCGCAGACTCGTGAACAGATTCTGCGCCAGTTCCACGGTCATTACGACGCCGATGACCCCGATTCGCCCGCCGCGGCAACCACGGCGCCGGCCCAATGAACAGGGGGGAGAACATCCGGACGTGAGTGAATCGCGGACGGCACAGAAGGCACCGGCGCGCACGGGCCCACCTTCCTGAGCCAGACCTGGCGGATGATCATCTCGCCGCCCGGACACCCGCGCCGATGAAGAGGAGGAAAGCCACCACCAGGACTATTCTGTCGGAGCAAGATGAGCTTGCCCGCCATTCGCCTTGGATCTGCGGCATTGTCTTTCCGTCGGGTCTCACACTCATTGGCCGTCCCGAATATCGATCCAGTCGAACTCGACCGTCCCGCTGACAACTCTTGGGTACCTCACCGGCGGTCTCCCCAAACCCAGGCAGGCTCCGCCGTTGTACTGCGCGCCGAATGCATCAGCCACTTGTCGGGCTCCGTTCGATCTGGGTATAGTGCCCGTTACCTGTCCTGGAGAAAACGCCATGAGACCCCCGCTAGCCGCCGTACCCGGAGTGATTCTGATCGCCTGCTGCCCCCCGGCTCTTGCCGAGGACATCAGGTTCCGCACCATCACGATCTGCAATGATTTTCCGAGCGCCTACCACACGGCCGCTGCACACATGAATAAGGACGGCCGCCCGGATATCCTCGTGCTCGGGGAGCCGCCCGGAACGGTGGACTGGTTCGAGAATCCCGGGCGGATGGACGCTCCCTGGCCCCGGCACCCGATCACAGGAGACCAGACCCGGCGGAACATCGATCTGGCAGTCGAAGACGTGGACCGCAATGGGTGCTTCGATGTGGTGGTGGCAAGCGACTTCGAGTGGGCGAACAGCGATCATGACAGCCTGGTCTCATGGTTCCGCCAGACGGCGCCGGGAGGAGCGGAATGGACCGGTGTCCGCATCTGCTCCGTGCCGACAGCGCATCGGGTGCGATGGATGGACGTGGATGGGGATAAGCGCAATGAGCTGGTGGTTGTGCCCGTGCTCGGGCGCGGGGCCAAGCCACCGACCTACCGACAGGCGGCGGTGCCGATTACGTGCCACTGGGTACCGAAGGACCCGGTCCATGAGCCATGGCTGACTCGGGTCATCGACAGAGATATGACCATCGTGCACGGCGCTTCCTCCATCGACTGGAACGGGGACGGAAAGGACGACCTGCTGACCGCCTCAAATCAGGGCATTCACCTTTTCCTGAGCGAGGGCGAAGGGCGGAATGTGCGTTGGCCCAAGCGGCAGCTTGCAGCGGGCCATCAGGGCGAGGCGCCCAACCAGGGATCGAGCGAGGTGGAGGTAGGAAAGAGCAAGCCCGGACGATTCCTTGCGGCGGTCGAGCCGTGGCATGGAAACGAGGTGGTCGTCTATACGCCGCCGGCCGGGGGGCCCGATGCGCCGGGTTTGTGGAAGCGGCAGGTCCTCGATGACTCCTTCAAATCCGGCCACGCACTGGTCTGCGTCGATCTCGACGGAGATGGAACCGACGAGATTGTGGCCGGCTACCGCGGCGAGGGGACAAGCCTCTATGGCTATCGCCTCGCGCCCGGTCCAAACGGGCGTTGGCAGCGGTTCGCGATTGACCCAGGCGCGATCGCGGCACAGGGCTGCACGGCCGCGGACATCAACGGCGACGGACGGATGGACATCGTGGCCGTCGGGGGGAGCACGCACAACGTAAAGCTGTATCTCAACGAGACGTCGCCTGCCAGCCGGCCGACAGAGTGAACTCGTCGACACAACAATAAGACTGGGTTGCGGCCTCCGTGCAGCGTGTGCCGGGATGCTCCACGCTTCGCTGATCACTCCACATCTGGCACGCACCAGCCCAGACGTTAAAAGTTGGCCTCCTCGAAGCGGCTCAGGTCGAACTTCGGCTTGCCATCCAGAGCCAGGCCCGGCCCGGTCCGCGGCCACGGGTGCGGTCGCGCGAAATGCACGCGTTTGTCCATCTCGCCATTCGCGGTGGTGTTCCCCTTTCGGGCCTATCCGAGAATGACCCATCGAGATCGACGCCTGCCGCGTTCGGTTGGAAACCGGTGCTACAGTCCTTTCAGCCGGCACGCCCTGGACTGATGGTTCCCTCGCGGCGGACCTCGACGGGCTTGCCCCGCCAGGTGATCTGCGGATCTCCGAAGCCGTGGAAGACGCGGACCTTCGCGGCCTGGGCAAGGTCTCTGTCGTCCGTGGCCTGTATCGTGAACAGGGCTCCCCGGGCGTAGCTACGCTTGCTCCATTGCAGCGCGTAAAACGCCACGAATTGCGGGCTCTCCAGGACAAAGCCCCACGGCGGCAGCAGAACGGCGCCGCCGAACTTGGACTCAACTGGAGCGTTCTGCGAACCGAAGTTCACAACCACCGTGGTGGGATTGCGTTCGCCGTAGGTGGCCCGGCGGACCGCCCCGTTCGGGGTGAGGAATTCAAGATTGGTAAGGCGGTCGTGGGCGGTGGCCTGATGCAGCGGGCCCAGTATCTCGTGCGTGTTCTTCAGGAAGGCATCGGTCGGATGAAGGCCTTCCGCCCAGCCGCCGTCCGTCCGGGTGAAACAGGCGCGGTCGCCAGCCGCGGCTTTGGCTTCCGTCTTCTCCTTCCAGTAGAGATGGTCGGGGATGGAGTGGTAGTTCAGCGGGCGGGCCGCCAGCAGGTGATGGGCGACATACTCACCAGCCTGATCGGCGTCGTACTCGTACTTGCCGTAGCAGACTTGGCAATCGTGGTAGACCATTTCCCAGAAGGGTATGACTTTCGCGCCGAGCGTTTCCGGCTGGAGGTTGTGGTAGTAGCGGCCGTAGACGCCGGTCAGCCCTTCGAAGAAGTCGCTGTGCGGCAGGGCCCATTCGCGGCCGCACTCGCTGCCGAACAGGCCGAACATCTCGCGGGCCTTGTTGCTCAGCTTGATCTTCCAGGCGATGTCGTCGTTGCGGCCAAGGGGGTGATTGGGGTCGGCGCATTCGCGCGGGCCCACGGCGTAGGTCGTGTCGATGAAGTAGCACCAGGGCTTGAAGAGCCTGTGGATCTCGGGCAGGTTCTGCGGGCGCATGGCCAGCTCGACCTGCTTGGAGGCGCAGACCATGTACGCTCGGCCGCCCAGCCACCCCCCACCCTGGATCAGCGAGCCGTCGGAGCGTTTTTCGATGACGGCCGGGTCCCAGCTTTTCGCGTTGCGGTACATGTCCTGGTAGTTGTCGTGCAGGCAGGCGACGTAGCCGAGATCCTGGATACGCCGGACCGCATCAGCCAGGGCCGGGTTGCCGCCACACTCGGGATTGGCCGGGAGGTTATCCGGGTGGCGACAATCGTAGCCGCCCTCAGTCCAGCCGCCAAGGGTAAAGAGGCAGCGGGAAATTTCAAGATCCTTGCGGAGGTGTTCGGCAATCTGAGCGGCCTCGCTGAACGTCCAGTGGACCTTGACCGATTCCTCCTTGGTGCTCTCGTCGCTCATCCGCCGCTCCAGGCAGATCCAGAGCTTGAAGTTGGCGGCCCCCAGAAGCAACTCGGTGTGCGGGTCGCGGCGAATGCGGTCGCGCAGGGTGACACCCAGGCCCTTGGCCTCCGCGATCCGACGGTACCCCGCCGCCAGCGCGTTCCAATCGCCCTTGCCCAGAGGCCAGAGGCGAACAGAGCGAGCCGAGCGCTTCAGCGTGAGGGCGGTGGCGATCTTCTGACGATACGCTTGGGCTTGGAGAAGCGTGCTCTCGATATCCACCCAGACGTCGGCGTCGCCCCAGGTCACGGCCAGCGCGGCGTCCTTCTTGAGCAGGCCCAGCATGTTCATGTGGCAGCCCTCGTACTCGGACGTGCCGAAGGCCTGTTTGAAGGCCACGCCGCTGTCACCCGGAATGAGCAGCCCCTCGCGGCAGGGCACAACAATCGAGCCGGCCTCGCGGTCGGTGACGACCAGTGCGTCCTCCAGCACGCGGATGTCGCCTAGGTTCCCGCCTTCGTAGCGGATTTCCAGGCAGCGGCCAGCATCGGTCAGCTCGAAGGCGACGGTTGCTCCCGTCTTCTTGGCCAATCGGACAATCGTGCCTGTGCCGGTGATTTCGTCGAAGCTGCCTTCCAGGCCGGCGGCCGTTCCAGGACTGGCAACGCCTTCCGATGGCCATCGCACGCCCGAAGCCTTGTCGGTGAGGCACCAGACGCCGCTCCGCGAGTCGATCTCCACGCGCAGGGCAGAGCTCTCCAGTCGGGCGGGCTCCGCCGTCGCGGCAAGGAGCACCTGGAGAACGGTTCGTAAGACCACTGCTGCAGCCGACATCGGGAGCTCCTTTCCGAGTGGACTTTCAGCCCAAGAACAGGGCCGGCATTCCGTTCTACGGAAACCGTCAATTCAACAACGCCAGCGATGGTTCACATGCTGACCGGGGTGCGTTAAGTGGACCTGCTCGCCCCATGCGATCGCGGCTTCGATAAGAGAGTCTTTGGGCGGGCCGCCACGTGCGACCATCTCGCGTGGAATCGCGGTCCGGTCTGGAATACCACGCCTTGTGGGTCGGGTCATGTGTGCCACTCGAAGCCGAGTATCTTTCCCCACCGACAAGGCAATGCCAGCAGCAGGTCGGCAACATGGCCCCATTCTACCTCGGACGAGGGCAAAATAGGCAAATCACGCCCAGAAGACGTGGACGTTGTGTTTCGTTTGCCTTTTTGATAGGCTGGTCTGGAATGCAGGTAGAGGTCGTCATGCGACATACTGCTCCCCCGCCGATTGAAACCCCGCACGCCGAATGCCCATGAGTCAATTCCTATGCCGTCTCCGATTCGTTTTTCTCGCCACACTCGGTTTGTGCTTGTTCGGCACCACAGCGCAGGGAGCGCCCATTCCCGTCATTCTGGACACGGACATTGGCGACGACATCGATGACACCTGGGCCCTGGCCATGCTACTGGGCATGCCCGAACTGGACCTCAAGCTCATCGTCACCGACTACGGCAATACCCCGGAACGAACCCGGCTGGTGGCGAAGATCCTCCAACGTGCCGGGCGCACGGACATTCCAATTGGGACGGGGATCAGGACCGGGGACGAACCCCTGGCCCAGAGGCGTTGGGTGGGCGATTTCGACTTGGCCGCCTACCCGGGCAAGGTCCATACCGACGGCGTCGCGGCCCTGATCGACGCCATCAACTCGCAGCCAGCCATGATCACCCTCATCACCATCGGTCCCGTTCCCAATATCAAGGAGGCCCTTCGCCGAGACCCGCGGATTGCGACCAAGGCCCGCATCGTCTGTACCGGCGGCAGAATCTACAAGGGCTTTGAGAACGGCGGAAAGCCCGCGGCAGACTGGAATGTCCGAGCAGACGCCCCCTCCTGGCAGGCGATGGTTGCAGCGCCGTGGACGATCACCACCTCGCCGCTGGACGCTTCGGAGGAACTGGTGCTCCGCGGCAAATCGTACGCAACCGTGGCGGACTCACCGCACCCACTCGCCCGCATGGTCATCGAGAACTACAATCTCTGGGCCCATCGCAGTGGCCACTTGCAGGATGCGAGCAGCATCCTTTACGACACGGCGGCGGTCTACCTGGCCCATTCCGAAGAACACGCCCGGATCGAGACCCGACAACTCATCGTGAACGACCAGGGCCACACGCTTGTTTCGCCCCACGGCAAGAGGGTACGCTGCCAGCTCGGGTGGATAGACCGCAAGGCGTTCGACGCGTTCCTGGTCAAGACGCTGACGGCTTCGCCCAGGCCCGAACGTCATGCCGAACCGGAACTGGTTCGGGAGGTTTTGACCGGCAAAAGGAAGGAAGCTTGGGTCTCGTGGTGGGGATTCGATCCCAATAATTCCACAGCGCACCTCCAGAAGGCCATCAACTCGAAAGTCAAGCGGCTGATTCTGGACCGGCAGGCGTCGCCCTGGATCACGCGGCCGTTGACCGGCGTGAGCGACCAGGAAATCGTATTCGAGGCGGGAACCGAACTGGTAGCGCTGGAAGGAGCCTTCCGGGCCAAGAGCGACTGCCTGCTCTCATTCCGCGAGTGCGAAGACGTCGTGCTCCGGGGGGACCGGGTGGATGGGGCCAAGTCCACCCACATCCGCATGCGCAAGCAAGATTATCAATCCGCCGCCTATGAAAACTCGGAATGGCGGCATGGGGTGGCCTTCTTCGGATGCCGCAACGTGCTGGTCCAGGACCTCACGATCAAACACACGGGAGGCGACGGCATCTACCTCGGCGCGGGCTTGAAGCACACCCCCAACCGGCAGGTGACGATCCGGCGCGTCGACTGCAACGCCAACCACCGACAGGGCATCAGCGTCATCAGCGCGGAAGACCTGTTGATCGAGGACTGCCAGCTGCGTCACACCGACGGCACGGCCCCGAAGGCGGGCATTGACTTCGAGCCCAATCATCCGGCGGATTCCCTGGTCCGCTGCGTGCTGCGTCGCTGCATCGCCGAATCCAATGCCGGAACCGGCTTCCAGATCTGTCCGCAATATCTGAACAGCCAGTCCAAACCCATCTCGATTCACCTCGATCAGTGTGTCTCCCGCGGCAACCAACAGCATGCCATCCATCTCTGCAGCAACCCCAAAGATCCCCCGGTCGGACGACTGCAGGGCCAGCGCACATTAAACTCCTGTTCCGGTAATCACTTGCATGAGGAACTGGTTGTTCCAGCCCGCGATGCGGCTCTTGCACTTGATGCTATCCTTCGACGCGTGACGCTTCAGGAGGCTGACC
>JAGNEZ010000092.1 GCA_018003015.1 Phycisphaerae bacterium
CCGCGAGGGCCGGCCGGGCCAAACGATTCGGGTGCGCTGTGTGACCAGGCCCGATTCCGCCCAGAGCGTGCTCCTCAACCGGCTGGGTTTGACCATGCCCCAGCGGCTGCGATACCTCGAAGAGGCTACGCAAATGTAGTGAAGACTTTCAGAAGGAAACGGCCTTGGCGCTATCGCCAGGACCACTGACGCTGCCAAACTCAGTAACTTGGGCTGGCGCCGTGGGCAGAGGCGAACGGCTATCGCCTCGCGGCGACCATCGATGAGAAAGCCTTCTGGGCGTTCAACGGAGTGCTGCTTCAAGAGGGCCTCACCGAGAAGACGTGGTACGGCTATCTCACCGTCGTGAAGCAGTTGTGCAAGTGGGCGGCCGGCCCGTCGGTCCGGCTGATCCCCACGAACCTCCTGGCCAGTGTGCACCTGGAAGAGCCGGTCCCGACTCAGCAGCCATGCTTCACCCCCGAACAGGTCGGCACGCTGATCGGCAGCGCCGACGCCCACCGTCGGCGAATCGGAGAAGGTCACGCCGCCGTTGACTCCGATATTGGAAACGCCGAGCCCGTTGCCGACCGAAGAAGCGCTGCGACTGAAGCTACCGCCACGGGCAACCCCGGTGCCCAGGCTTGGGTCGTGTGTCCATCCGCCAGGGCGCTCGCCGTCGTGAATGCCGCGTCGCGTCAGCGGGCTGCGAAGAGCAGCACGACGGACCTCGCCTCGGCCCGGTAGGCAAAGCCCGGAACCTGCGGCGAGGATCTCCAGTCGACGATGTCGTGCGGTGAATCAAGAGCGGTGTCGATCCATCGGCGCCACGGGTTCGTATCCCCGTTGTTCACCGGCGGCAGCTCAAAGTCGAGGGGCTCCCAGTACGCGTTCATGATCAGATGGAGAAGCAGCCTCTCCTTCGGCATCTCCGCGCTGAAGGCAATACTGTGCGAGCTGTCGCCCCAGTCCGGCTGGCCCAGCTTTACGCCGTGCCAGGAGCTATTCGCCTGCCGTAGCAGTTGGTTGAGGCTCAGACGTTGGGCCTCGTGCTCCGTCGCGCGCAGCAGTCGTCTGGCGATGAGCAGTCTCACGAACCGATGCACATCCGCATGCTTCTCCAGCAGCGCCCAGTCGAACCAGGCGTCCTGGTTATCGTGGCAATAGGCATTATTGTTACCGTGCTGGGTGCGCCGTACCTCGTCGCCCATCAGGATCATGGGCATGCCGACCGACAGCATCGTGGCGGTCAGGAAGTTCTTTATCTGACGGGTTCGCAGCTTCTCGACGGCAGGATCGTCGGTCGGACCCTCGACGCCGCAGTTCCAACTCCGGTTGTCGTCCGCGCCGTCGCGGTTGTTGTCGTTGTTCGCCTCGTTGTGCTTTCGGTCGTAGGAGACAAGGTCGTTGAGCGTGAAGCCGTCGTGGCACGTGACGAAGTTGATGCTCTGCTCGGGCTCGCGCTCCTTGTGGGCATACACCTCGGGGCTGCCCAGCATCCGGTCCGCGAAAGACCGTACTGAGCCGTTGTCGCCACGGAAGAAGCTTCGCACATCGTCGCGGAACCGACCGTTCCACTCCCTCCAGCTGTCGCCGATGAAACTGCCAACCTGGTATAGCCCGGCCGCGTCCCAGGCCTCGGCGATCATCTTTGTCCCCGCAAGCGCAGGGTCCGACTCGATATCCCACAGCACCGGTGGGTTCGACATGGCCTGGCCCGACGCATCCCGCGTGAGGATCGATGCCAAGTCGAACCGAAAGCCGTCCACGTGCATCTTCTGCACCCAGTACCGCAGGCTGTCCACGATCATGCGGCGGACGACGGGGTTGTTGGCATTCAGCGTGTTTCCGCACCCGCTGTAATCCGCGTAGCGCGAGCGGTCCTGCTGTTGGATGTAGTAAGTGCTGTTGTCCAGCCCACGGAAACTCAGCGTCGGACCGGTGTGATCGCCTTCTGCCGTGTGATTGAACACGACATCCAGGATAACCTCGATGTCGGCCCGATGCAGCGCCTTGACCATATCGCGAAACTCATCGACGGGGCCAAGAGGATCCTGACGTGAGCTGTACGCCAGATGCGGCGCAAAGAACGATACCGGCTGATAGCCCCAGTAGTTGACCACGCCCGACGGGCAATCCTGGGCGTCGAACTGAAAGACAGGCAGGAGTTCGACCGCCGTGATACCGAGTTCCTGAAGGTACGGTATCTTCTCAATCAGCCCGGCGAACGTCCCGCGCGTCTTGTCCGGGACGCCGGAGTTGGGATGGCGGGTGAAACCGCGTACGTGCATCTCGTAAATCACGGTTCGGGCGCATGGTCGTCTCAGCGGCACATCGCCTTCCCAATCGTATCTGTCCGGGTCGATCACCATGCTCTTCATCGCGGTGGCGGTGTTGTCGCCCTCCGTACGGGCGGCATCACGGCTGTAGCCCTTCGGAACCACCACACCGCGCCCATATGGATCCAGGAGGACCTTGAAGGGGTCAAACCGCATCCCGTTTGCCGGGTCGAGCGGTCCCTGGGCCCGGTAGCCGTAGATCTGCCCCGCCTTCACGCCCGGAACGAAGGCGTGCCAGTAGTGATAGGTGCGATTGGTGGACGGATCCATGGGAATCACGCGCGCGGGTTTCGTGTCATCCTCGCGGTCAAAGAGCAGCAACTCCATGCCGGAGGCGCTCCGCGAGAACACGCTGAAGTTGACTCCGCCGTCCACGATCGTGGCACCGAGGGGATCGCTTTGGCCGGTGTTGGAAACAGAGGTCATCGATGCTCCATGGATTCCGCGTGAGAACGAGGCGCCACAGGCAGTTTCGCGTCGGGACTGCTCGCGGACGCGCACGAGCCTGCTCTTCGAAACAGCCCATCACGATCGCTGTCGAAGTGATACAGCTTCGCCACCTCGATCCGCTTCGCCAGAAAGCTGCAAGCCAGACACGCTGCGACCATCCCGAGCAGCGGGCCGATCCAGTAGACCCAACCCGCCTGCCACTGGCCAGAGACGATCGCCGGACCGAAACTGCGGGCCGGATTCGTGCTCGTCCCCGATATCGGGGCCTCCACGCACACCATGATGGCATAGAGGGGCGGGAATATGGCAGGCGTGAACAGACGAATCCGCCTGAACCCCAGGAATAGGGTCAATGCAGTGACCATGGCAAACGTGGTGACTGCCTCGCCCAGCAAAACGGTCCGTACGGCGTAGCCCTCACCTGGCAGCGTCGCGCCGAATGCCACGCTCTGGCCCATCGAACCCCAGACGAGGAGCGGCAGCGAACCCAATGTGGCGCCGGCCAGCTGCGCCAGGATGTAGCCTGCGACCGTCCGCGAATCGAGCTTGCGAAACAGCCAGAACCCCAGCGTGACAACCGGATTGATGTGCGCACCACTAATTCTTCCGACAGGTGACACCGCGATCAGTGCGCCCGTCGTCCCGAAGAGAAAACCCGTGATCAGGCGCCTCAGCCCTTCACTGGGCAGAACCCGTGCGATCGGGCTGCCGGAGCCGAACATGACGATGACCAGCGACAGACCCACCAGCACCAGGAGAGCGGTGCCGATCAGTTCGGAGAGCAATGGCCGCCAAGGTATGCTGCGACTGTTCGAATCTGTCATTATCTGGGACCTCTTGTTTCGCCACAGGAGGCTGATCGCACCTGAGTGGGGGTCACCCCTCGGAAAACTGAATGACAACTTTGATATCTTCCGGGTTTCGGGCCAGGGCCTTCGCGAAATCTTCCGGCTTGTCCCGCCTCGTGATCAGACGCGCCAACCACGAGCGGTCCGCGCGGGCCAAGGCTTCCGCGCCCTTGTACCAGTGCCGTTTGTTGGCGTTGACGCTGCCGAACACGACATTGTTCTTGAGCACCGCCGACGAGGCGACGTCAGCTGGGGGGATCTTGGGCATTGAGCCGCCATGCCCAACACCCGTGAGGCACACGACGCCGCTCGCACCGATCTTGAGAATCGACTCGGAGATGACCTGTCCGACACCCGTACACTCCAGGATGACGTCCGGCGCGAAGTCGATTTCGGCAACGCTGCAGCTGTGGTAAGTCGCACCGAGAGCACGCACAAGTTCGGGCTTGGGGCCCGTTTGGGTTCGGGCAAGGACGTGAACCTCCAGCCCGAGTTGCCTGCCGAGCAAGGCGCCGAGCAGGCCGATGGGCCCCGCACCGGTTACGAGCACGGTTTTCGGCTCCCAAAAGGCGCGCTGTCCTACGGCAAGCAAGTGCTCCCAAGCCTTCGCGACAACTGTCGTGGGCTCAAGCAGCACGCCGAGAATCCCCAGGGCAGGATCAACCTTGACCGCGTACTCCGGCTCGATTCGCCAGTGTTCCGACATGTAACCATCGATCTGCTTGATGCCGCGTTCGGTGTACTGGCCGTTGCGGCACATGTCCCACTCGCCGACGGCGCAGTTCGGGCACGGCACGGGATCGGGCCGACGGACGATTCCCACTACCAGATCGCCCTTTTTCAGGCCTCCGACTGGCCCTGGGTCGAGCACGCGGCCGAGCGACTCGTGGCCCAGGATGAGGCGTGTCTTGCCCGGAGGCGCCCAGCCATACTTGCCGGACGCGATCTCGATGTCGGTGCCGCAAACGCCGACGGCCACCGCCTCCACCAGCACGGAACCGTCGCGCATTTCGGGTTCCGGGACATCCTCCAGACGCGCCGTATCCGGCTTCATAGGCTCCACTGTAATGGCTTTCATTCTGTGATCTCCTTGAATCTGGTTCGTGTCTGAGCAGCTCTCATTTCGAGGCTCACTTGGGATCGCTTTGGGTTCCCTTCCTGACGAACACCGCTTTCTTGCCCTGTTCGAGAACCTGCGCGGCATCGAGACTTCGGAAGAGTTCGATGAGCGTCGCCACGAGACCGGACCAGCCTGTCTGATGGCTCGCGCCGATGCCGGCCCCGCTATCCCCGTGGAAGTACTCGTGAAAGAGGATGCAATCGCGCCAGTGAGGGTCGGTCTGGAACTTCTCCAGGTTGCCGAATACCGGTCGACGACCTTTCGCATCTCGCAGAAAGATGCCGATCAGGCGGGTCGAGATCTCGCGGGCGACCTCGAAGAGATTCATCTGCCGGCTGGAGCCGGTCGGACACTCCACCTTGAAGGTATCGCCGTAGAAGCTGTAGAAGCTGAGAAGCGCCCGAACCAGGAGCATGTTCACCGGCATCCAGATTGGCCCACGCCAGTTGGAGTTGCCACCGAACATCCCCGAGTCGGAGTCGCCGGGCAGATAGTTCACCCGATATTCCTGGCCCTGGGCATTGAACACGTATGGGTGATCGAGGTGGTACCGCGAAAGTGCCCGGATGCCATAAGTACCCAGGAACTCCTTCTCGTCGAGCATGCGAGATAAGATGCGACGCAACCGCTCGGGGTTAACTAACGTCATGAGACCACGGTTGCCGTAGCCCAGACCGGAGTACACATTCTGCAGCAGTTCCGGCATGCGACGGCTCCGCTCGTTGAACAGATTCATCGCCGCCGGCGCTCGCTCGCGCATCCAGGGTTCGCTGACGCTCGTAGCACACAGCGGCAGCAGGCCCACAACCGATCGCACTTTGAGGCGGGTCGCACTCCCGTCGGGAAGCCTCAGCACGTCGTAGAAAAAGCCGTCCTCCTCATCCCACAGGCCGTCCGGGCCAACGTGATTGATGGCGTGGGCGATCCAGAGGATGTGGTCGATGAACTTGGCGGCGAGGTCGTCATAGCTCGGGTCGTGGACGGCGATTTCGACCGCCAGCTCCAGCATGTTCTGGCTGAAGAACGCCATCCAGGCTGTGCCGTCGGCCTGTTCGAGATGGCCCCCGGTTGGCAATGGCTTCGATCGGTCGAAGACCCCGATGTTATCCAGGCCGAGGAAGCCGCCTTCAAAGACGTTTTTCCCGAACCGGTCCTTGCGGTTCACCCACCAGGTGAAGTTGGCCAGGAGCTTACCGAACGAGCGCTTGAGAAACGCAAGATCTCCCTCGCCCCGCTGGGCCTGTTCGTTCCGGTACAGCGCGAGCGTGGCCCAGGCATGCACCGGAGGGTTCACGTCGCTGAAGTTCCACTCGTAGGCCGGGATCTGTCCGCTCGGATGGATATACATTTGCCCCAGCATCAGGTCGAGCTGCTGTTTCGCGAAATCGATGTCGACCGTGGACAGCGCGATCGTATGAAAGGCCAAGTCCCAGGCCGCATACCACGGGTACTCCCACTTGTCGGGCATGGAGATGATATCATCGTTGACCATGTGTCCCCACTCATGGTTTCGCACGGAGCTGCTCGCGTTGGCGAAGGAGTCGGATCCGTGCTCCTTGAGCCACGGGTCAACGTCGAACAGGTAATACTGCTTTGACCAGAGCATCCCGGCGAGTGCCTGGCGCATCACCCGGGCTTCGTCTTCGGTCGACTTGGCAGGGATGATGGTGCGATAAAACTCGTCCGCTTCGTTGCGGCGGTTCTCGAATACGCTCTCAAACCCGGCGAACGGGTCCTTCGAGTCTCCCGGAGCGGAGTCGGTGAGCCGAAGGCGCAACACAACCGTCTTTCCGGCTTTCACCTTCAGCGCATGATGCGCCGCCAGTTTGGTGCCAGTGCCGGCCGGGTTTACCGCCTCCCGACGGCCATGGACCAGGTATTCGTCAAACGCGTCCTTGACATAGGGAGTGGCGTTGGGCTGACCATACAGACGCTGGGTATTCGTCTCGTTCTCTGTGAACAGGAGCGGTGCGGCACCATCGACGCATAGCCACCGTGAGCCCAGCTCAGGATGGGTCGCCTTGACGACTCGAATGCCCTTGCGTGCCTTGATCTCGCGCAGGTCAGGCTTCGGCGTCTGGGCAGCGCTCGCCCACGTGTTGCGGAACCAGAGCGTGGGCAGGGCGTGCAGCGCCGCCGCTTCCGGTCCCCGGTTGGTCACCGTAATCCGGATGAGCACGTCCTCGTGGGTCACCTTGGCGTACTCGACGCCGACGTCGAAGTAGCGATCGTTCGCGAAGACGCCGGTGTCTAGCAGCTCATACTCAGGCTCAAGACGCGAGCTACCCTTATTCGTCTTCACGAGATCGTCGTACGGGTAGGCTCGATGCGGGTACTTGTAGAGCCATTTCATGTAGGAGTGCGTGGGCGTGGAATCGAGGTAGAAGTAGTACTCCTTGACGTCTTCGCCGTGGTTGCCCTCGCTGCCCGTCAAGCCGAAGAGCCTCTCCTTGAGGATCGGGTCGTTACCGTTCCAGAGGGCAAGGGCAAAACAGAGTCGCTGTTTCTCGTCAGAGAACCCGGCCAGCCCGTCTTCACCCGAGCGGTACGCGCGGGACCGGGCGTGATCGTGGGGAAAGTAGCTCCAGGCGTCGCCGTCTTTGCTGTAGTCCTCGCGGACCGTGCCCCACTGTCGTTCGCTCAGGTAAGGTCCCCACTTTCGCCACGGGACGCCCTTTCCGACCTCAGCAAGGCGTTTCTGCTCTGCGTTTATCCGGGTCTTCGTCATTTCACGTCTCCATTGCGCTCTGCCGTGCTTGCTCCGTGGCTCCTGCGTACATGCTTACTCATGGGCTCTCTATCTCGGCAGCGCTCTGCACGGCCGCCGGTTGGGAAGCGCCGGCGCGACGGCTGAACCAAGTCGCCCCGAGGAATGAGAAGGTCGCCTGCATCAGCACCCCGAGCGCGACCATGACGATCGCGCGCTGGTCCACGTCACGAACGGCAAACAACGGTGCAAAGGCGGCCCCGAGATTGCGAGTGGCCATGCCCAGGGCCAAGACGCTTTTCTGACTCTGGGGCAGGCCAAAGCTGAGGAAGTAGGGACCGGCCGTTGCCGCGGAGAAGAACAGGACCTGTGCGCCGATCGCATAACTGCCGACCGCTCCGATGAACCCTTTGCCGTATATGACCAGGCAGAGCACCAGCATCAGGATGGTGTCGATCCCCGTCGTCTTCTTGACGAATGGTTGCAGCCGGGCAGCGAGGGGCGCCGAGGCCCGTTGAAGCGCGATCCCGATTGCCAGGGGCACGAGCAAGAAGAACACCAGCGGCTTCGCGATGGTCCAGGCGCCGGCGGTTAGACCCATGACCATCACCGGCACCGCAAGTGGCATGTACACGACCGTGACCACTGAGGCCAGCAGCATGAAGGCCGCCGCGTAGGCCATGTCGCCGCGGGCCTTGTCCACCATCGGCGGGAGGAACGGCGCGCACGGCACCATCCCCAGCAGGATCAGGCCAATTGCATATGGCTGCTCCAGCGGGACGACCTTCGTGAGCAAGTAGGCCAGGGCCGGGCACAGCACAAACCCCCACAGCACGCTCAGGACGACAAAACGCACATTTCGCAGGCCCCCAAGGGCCTCCCGGAGCTTGAGCCTGAGACCCATGTCCAACAGGTTGCCCACCATGAAGAGCACCAGGGTCACCTTCAGCGCGATTTCCAGAGTCGCCATCATAGGCCGGTCCCTCGCATGTCGGCTGTCGGCTCCGCCGTCGTTCCGTCTTGGTCAGTCGTCAAGAGCAACAGCTGCTGTTCGAAAAATGTTCTGACGATTTCCATCATGGCCACCTAATGAGCATCGTGCTTTGGCGCCGGTCGGAATTCCGTGCGCCTTTCGTTTATGGCCTGCTTGCCGCCCACACCTTGGAGATCACTGACATCCGCCATCGCTCGATCTTCCGCCTCACCGAAGAATCGCTTGGCGGATCGATCCAGGAGCGTCAGCTCCAGTTGAAGCGTTTCAGCGCGCTCTTCAGGCGAAGTCTGAATCAGGTGTTCCAGCATGGCTCGCAGCCGACGGGTGACCTGAATGCTTGTCCCGCCGAACTGACGAATCTCCGTAACCGCCAGGTGAACGAAGTCTTCCCAGTCCGGCGTCCGGTAGAGAAGCCGAACCGCGCCGCGCGCATCTCGTCTTTGCCCTTCATCCAGATGTCGGCCGCCCACACTGCAAAGGAGGTTCTGGATCTGGTCAATGGCCAGAACCGCGGTGGTCGGGTCGTTGATCGCGGGGGAAAGGCCCTTGGAGGCGATGTCCACCATGATGCGGAAGACAAAGGCCGGGTCCTGCTGCAGGGTCCGTTCGGGACCAACGGCGACCGATTGGCGAAGCGCAGCCGCCGACGGCAGGGCTCCGTCGCCGAAGATCCGGAACAGGGGCTGGTCGGCCGCCAGGAAATCGCCCACCTGGGGGACCATCTCGATCACGCAGTCGGCGCGCTGGGCCAAAGACACGAGTCCTTCCAGGTCGAATGCGAGGACTACACCCTCTCTGAGGTTGAGTATCGTGCATCGGGGCTCCCCGTCGAGGACCCCGGCAGGTTCCGGTATCGTATCTTGAGACTCGGAGAGGCGCCTCGGATATACGGTTTCGATCACTTCTCGCCCGAGCCGGGCCGCCAACCCCAAAGCCCCGCTCGGTCGGAGCGCTCTGCACACGCTGTCTACCAGGTAGAGAAAAACGCCCAGGCTCACGAGGCAACTGTAAACAGCAACGTAGGCGGTGAGTGGGGGAACGCCACCCTTGATTCGGACCAGTGCTCCAAGCGTGAAGGTGAAGGTGAATACAAACAGCGCCAGTGAGAGCTTCGTTACTGGGTTTCGTAACACGAGACCAATGATGCGGGGCGTCAGTTGGGCGCTGGCGAGCTGCACAGTGATCAGCAAGGCGGAACAAACAAAGACAATGAGCGTGAACATCGACGAGGCCAAGGTGCCCAGAAGCGTCAGCGTGGTGGACGGGTCGAACTGCAATTGCCAGCCCATTGCCGACTCAATACTGTGAAGGAATTGAACCGCCACCAGTGCCACAAATATGCCAAGCGCAGGCAGGATCCAGAGTGAGTTCCTCGAGTACTGTGAAAGACGATAGCGCTGAAGCCAGGTCATATTGTGTCTTCACCTATTGCGGCCTTTTGGCGAGCTCCTCGGAGAGAATTGGAACGCCAAGATTGCAGGCCTGGACGCCTTGGGAGACGCAGAGCTTCAACACCTCCATGATCTCCTCCATGGTCGCACCCAGCTTGAGTGCTGCCTTGATGTGACGGCGCGTGCCGGGAGCATACATGTGGGTGATGGACGCATCGAAGGCGATGCTCAATAGTTCGACATCCTTGGGCGAAAGCACTCCGCCGGTATAGATCCCGCTGGCCACGGCAAAGAATTCATCCGTCCAGACCGGGTCCAGTTCAAAGAAGGGATCCCATGCCTGATTCCATTGGCCGATCTCTTTCATCTTGTCGCAGGAAGGTGTCACTTGCGTGGTTTTCTTCCGTGGCTGAACCCCCGCCGCCTTCGCCTCTTCAAGTAGAATGGGCGCACCCAGACTGCACGAATGGATCGCCAGGGCCGAAGCACACTTCAGCACCATCAGGATCTCATCGCGGGTCGCGCCCGCCTCAAGCGCAGCGCGAATATGGCGGCGGGTCCCGTCTGGGTTGAGGTTCGTGCAGGCGGCATTCAATGCTACACCGATCAATTCAATCGTCTTGCGAGGCAAAACACCCTTGACCCACGGATTCGTCGTCATCTTCACGCAGGCGTTGGCCCATTTCGGATCCCATTCGCGTAGCTTCTCCAGAGCTGGATCCCACGGGCCGTGACTCGTCGCCGGCTCCCGGCCGGTATGACCCAGGGCTGGCTTCGGAACACTGGAACCCTTTTTCGCCTCGGACGGTTCGGCCACGGCCAATTCTCCGACCGCAACTGTGCCCAGCAGCGATCCGGTTGCAGCCACGAATTCCCGACGGGTCAGATCCCTTTGCTGCGAGTCATTCGTTGGGCGAATGGGATTTGATGTTGTCTGTTGCTCAGGGTGTGTCATACGCTTGCTCCTTTCGCGCCCCATGTTTCTGGGCAGAGCGCGAGCGCCGTGTCCAGAAGCCGGACCCGGCCCGTTTCGATCTCGTAGATGGCGCCTGCGATCTTCATGCGTCCCTCGGCCAGACGCGCCTGGCCTTCGGGTGACTCGATGATGCTGCGCAGCGTCCACCGGACGTTGCGCTCGACGGCCCGTGCCAGCCGCTCCGACGGCGACAGTTGGGGGTCGAGACCGTCCAGGCCGGGCAGGATGCTGTCCACCAGCAACTGAATCCGAGAGCGTTGCTGGGTACCCTGGTACTTTGTCTCCAGGGCCGCGTTAATTGCACCGCAACCCTCATGGCCGAGCACCACCAGCAGCGGAGTCTGCAAGTGAACGCCGGCATACTGCAGGCTGCCGGCCACTTCCGGCGAAAGGACATTCCCCGCAACCCGCACGACGAACAGTTCACCGAGGCCGACATCGAAAACCCACTCCGGCGGCACTCGCGAGTCGCTGCAGCCCAATATTGTCGCGAACGGATGCTGGCCCCGGGCCAACGCAGCCACGGTCTCACGTGGCACGCCGGACAAATGCGCTTCGCCTCGCACGAAGCGTTCATTGCCCTCGATCAAACGTCGCAGGGCCTCATCGGCAGACACTTCGGGTTTGTGGTTCATGTTGTGCCCATCATCTCCAGCATCACCTGGACGAGAATGATCTTGGTGATGGTAGCGGCCGGGAAAGTCGTCGCGTATGTGATGTCCGCGCGGTCGGTGGGCACGAGTTTGGAGCCGAATGCCAGGATGGCCGGGTTGCCACCCACCCCTCCCGCAGCGGCTCCCAGGAGATCGTCGAATCGCAGCCGCAGCAGGAAATGACCCACCAACATGTTGAAGAGCATCGGGGTGACGATGATGGCCGCCCCCAATGCCAGGAAGATCGGCCCCAATTGCTGAACTGTGGCGATGAACTTCGGCCCCGAGACCATCCCGATCTGGGCGAGGAACAGCGTCAGCCCGAAGTTCCGCAGCGTGAGGTTGGCGGAGACAGGCATGGTCCACACCCAGGTTCCGGTTCGACCAAGACGGCTGAGGATGAGCGCGACAACAAGCGGGCCACCGGCAACACCCAGGCTGAGAGTACCCACGCCGGGCACGGGGATGGGGAGGATGCCCAGAAGCACGCCGAGCGCCATGCCGATTCCCAGCGAGACATAACTGAACTCGGTGGTGCCCTTAATGGAATCGCCAAAATGTGCCCGCACTGCATCGCGCTGATTGCGATTGACCATCAACCCAACGCGGTCACCAAATTCCAGCACGAGTCCCGGGCGCGGCAGGAGATCCGTGTCGCCTCGGCGCACATGCATGATGGAGGATTCGGAGACACCTGGAATCCGCAAGTCCGCCAGGTTCACGCCCACCACGGTGCGTTTGGAGACGAAGACCCGGAAGTAATCGAGATCCAGCCGGTCCTTCGTGATCCGGCCGGCCGCGGACTCCCCAATGAGCAGCCGAGCCCTTTCGAGTCCCTCTGCGGACTCGCCCGCCACAGCCACCGCGTCGTCATGATCGAGCACGAGGTCGGGCGCGGGAACCCGGTTCTGATGTGCCCGGCGTACGACGATGATCTGAACACCTGCTGGCAGCGCAGCGGTGAGCTCTGCAAGTGGACGCCCAATCACCTGTGCATTGCGCACGACGAACTCCCGCAATTCGAGGCCGGTCCCGGTGGCGGGAGTGAGTTTCGGCTTGAGCCAGACGTTGGCGAAGTACATGCACAGAATCGGGGCGATCAAACCGAACGGGTAGGCCACGCTATAGCCGAGGGCCGGGTCATTGCTGCCGGCAGCGCCAATGGCCGCCTGCAGTGCCGGCGTGCTTGTCAATGCGCCGGCAAACAAACCGGCAACATGGGCAGGCGCGACCGAGAAGATAGCGTAGGCCACATAACAAACGCCGATGGCGACGAGGTGTGAAGACAGCGCCAGTGCGTTCACCTTGAGGCCGAACGGGCTGGTCAGGCCGGCAAAGAACTGCTTCCCGTACTGGATGCCGATTCCATAAACGAACATCACCAGCCCGAGCGAGCCAAGCAACGCCGGGGGCGCTGCATTGGGCGCCAGCATGCCTGCGGCGAGACCGACAAACAGGACCGCACCGATGCCCAGGTTGAAGCCTCGGATGTTCACCTGGCCAACTGCATACCCCAGTCCGATGACCAGAAACATCGAGAGCAACGGCTGCTGTTCAAGGAATGTCCTGATGGTATCCATGCCAGGGTTCACCTCGCTGCAGCCCGTCGGCCGAACGCCTCGTCGATGATCGCCCGCAGCCGCGCAAGCGATTCGGGCGTTGGAGGATCAAAATCCTGCATTTCATACACCCGGCCCAGAAACCCGTACTTGCTCTCGCCGAAGCGCATATAGGGCAGCAGTTCGTAATCAACCACGTTCTTGTAGGGCTTGATGAACGCCAGAACGGCACGGATGTGTTCTTCGTCGTCGTTCACACCCGGGATGAGCGGAGTCCGGGCGATGAACGTCTTGTCCAGAAACGTCTCGTAGGCCCGCTTGATGTTCTCGAGAATGCGCTTGTTGTCCACGCCCGTCCACTTCTTGTGCCGCTCCGGGATGGTCAGCTTGTGGTCGTGGAGGACGACATCCACGTGCGGCAGCACTTTCTCCACATGTGGCCACGGCACGTTGAACGCAGTCTCGATCGCCGTGTTGATGCCGCGCTCGTGGGCGCCGGCCAACAAACCCGCGGCGAAGTCCGCCTGGAGCAGGCACTCGCCGCCGCTGAGCGTGATGCCGCCGCCGGATTCGCGGTAGAAGCTGCTGTCCCGCTCGACCTCGTCGAGCACCTCATCCACGGTCATCTCTTGGCCGAAGAGGTAGAGCGCCTGAGGCGGGCAGACCGGCACGCACTTGCCGCAGTTCGTGCAGAGATCCCAGTTGATCTGCACCTGGATGTTGGGATCGACCACAAAGATGGCGGACTCCGGGCATTCCTTGAGACAGAAGCCGCACTGGTCCTTCCCGATGCACTTGCCGAGGTTGTAGGCCAGTTCGGATTTGGGATGGATGCTCTCGGGATTGCTGCACCACTTGCACCGTAACGAGCAACCCTTGAGGAATACGGTGGTCCGCATTCCGGGGCCGTCGTGCGTCGAGAAATGCTGGATGTTCAGAACGATGCCCTTCGGAGCCGATGCCGTCATCGGAGAGTTGTCCATGGCGTTACCTCAATCTCCAAGAGCAATGCCCAGCGACCGCGCGATCTGGATGAACACGCTGTTGGCAGGCACGGTCCGAACCTTGTTGATCGCCTCGGCCAGCGGCACGAATTTCAGTTCCGGCGGGTGGAAGGCCACCATCACGCCGCTCTGTTTCTCGTTCAGGGCGCGCACCGCCCCGGCGCCGTAACCGAGCCCCAGTTGCCGATCCACGGCCGTAGGCGGTCCGCCCCTGACCAGTGGGCCCAGAACGAGCGGGTAGGTCAACTGGTCAGTCAGCCGCTGAAGTTGAAGAGCTACCGCCTGAGCCGCACGGCCCGCGCCTTCGATGACATGCGAGCCTCCCGGGCCCGTGGCCCCCGGAGAAAGTGAGGCTCTCAGTGACTCTGGTGCGAGCGTCTCGGCGTGGGGTTGCTCTCCGCCGCGCGGCGAGGCGCCCTCGGCCACCACCACCAAACCAGAGGTCCGGCCCGCGCTGGTCTTCTTCCTGAGCTTCGCGGCCACCTGCCCCAGGTCGTAGGGAATCTCCGGAATCAGCACCGCATCCGCGCATACGGCGATGCCGGCTTGCAGGGCCAGCCATCCGGCGTGCTCTCCCAGGACTTCGACTACACCGATCTTCCGCGCCGATTGCGCCGCTTGCCGGACGTGCTCGATCATGTCGACCGCAAAGCTCAACGCGCTGTTGAATCCGAACGACAGTTGCGTCGCGGCCACATCGTTCTCGACGGAAGTCGGCACGCAGACGGTCCTGAGCCCTTGCCGATGCAGCCGGAACAGAATACTTAACGCTCGTGGACCGACGACGGAGATCACCGCCTCGATCTTCTCGGCGTTGATCTTGGCGATCAGGTCGCCGGAGCGATCCACCTCCTCGACCTGGTTCTCCGCGTTCACCTGCCGGACGCGGAACGGGTCCGTGCGGGTGGCATTGCCCAGGATCGCTCCGCCACCCACGGAGAGGTTTTCGACAACCTGCGGAGTGAGTTTGAACAGGCCGCCCTCGGGATAGCGATCCGGAGCCAGCAGCCCATCAAACCCGTCGCGAATGCCGACGACCTCCCAACCGAGTTCGTTCGCCGCGAGGACAACGCCGGCAAGGACAGCATTGAGCCCCGGGACGTAGCCGCCACCAAGGTTTATGGCGATGCGTTTCGTTGGTGTTATCATGATCGTGCCTCTGTGGGCAAACTCTCCCACTGTCGGAGCGTCGAAGTCCGAGCCGGAGCGCCCACGCCGCGAGAAGTTGACGTGCTATTTCTTGCCGACAGCTTTTGCGGCGGCAGCGGCCTGAGCGTCAGCCATCCGCTTCCTGATTACGGGGCGCAGATCCTCGCCGAATCCGGCAAGCACACCGCCGTCCACAGCCAGCATCTGGCCGGTGATCATGGCGGCGCGATCGCTGGCGAGGAAGCTCACGGCCTCGCCGATTTCTTCGATCGTGCAGAAACGTCCCAGAGGAACCAATCTCTTGACCGTCATTTCCCTATACTCAGGCGTTGTACCCGCTTCCATCAGCGGCGTGTGAACACCACCAGGACAAACCGTGTTGACCGTGATATGGGAATCCGCCAGCTCCCAGGCCAGGTGCTGGTTCAGGCCTGCGACGCCGTGCTTGGACACCGTGTATTCCACGCTTCCGAAAAAGGTCATTCTTATCCCTGCCGTGGAGCCGATGTTCACGATACGGCCCTTGCCCTGCTTCATCATCTGTGGAATGACCGCCTGACAGCAGAGGAATACGCCTTTTAAGTTCACGCCCAACACCCGGTCCCACTGCTCCTCCGACAGGTCCTTCGCCAGACACGGATGGCCTTCAATTCCGGCGTTGTTCACCAGGATATCGATGGCCCCGAACTGCTTGACGGTCTCGGCAGCCATCGCGGTCACGTCGGCCTTCTTGCTGACGTCAGCTGCGACGGCGATGGCCTTTCCGCCCGAGGACACGATCTTTTTGACAACGTCCGCGCATTCCTCCTTTTTTCTGGAGTTCACGACAATGTTGGCCCCCTCGCGCGCCAGCACCATCGCGATTCCTTCGCCGATGCCACGCGCGGACCCGGTTACGATTGCGGTTTTGCCTTTGAGTTCCATCGATTGTTCCTTTCGTGTTTCTGTGTGCCGCTCCCTATCACGAGCAGGGCGCGAGTGGAGCGGAGCTGCTCAACCAATACGTTCCTCGGTTCTCGCGATAATCTCCGCCTGCTGCATAGGCGAAAGATCAACGAAGTAAGCAGAATAGCCGGCGATCCGAACGATCAGGTTCCGGTACTTCTCGGGATCTTTCTGTGCCGCCAGTAGCGTTTCCTTGTTGATGATGTTGAACTGGATGTGCCAGTGCTTCAGGTCGCACCAGGTGCGGATGATCTGCATCAGCCGCCGCGTTCCTTCTTCGCCCGCCACGTTGGCCGGGCTGAATTTCAGGTTGATGAGATCGCCGCCCTTCTCCCGATAGCTCACATTCCGCGCTCTGGCCATGGAGTTCAAACTCACCGTGGGTCCCTTCACGTCCATGCCGTGAGAAGCGGAGATCCCTTCGGAAAGATACTCGCCGGCTTTTCTTCCATTCGGCGTCGCCCAGGTCACCTTTCCCATCGGAACATGGAACGTGATCGGAATCTGGCGCAAAAGGAAGGCCTGATCGTGCGGTTTGGGGTGCTTATGCAGGAATCCCAGCACGAAGCGCTCGATCTCGAAACCGATGGCATCCACCCACTCGATGCCGTTGCCGTACTTGGGGGCGTTCAGGCACATCTGCCGGACGGCTTCGTGGCCCTCCCAGTTGTTCTCGATCGCTGTCAGCAGCTGGTCCCACGTGAGTTTCTTGGTGTCGAAGATGAGATGCTTCACGGTGGCCAGGCTGTCGACGGCCGTAGCCTTGCCGATCGCCTCGAAACAGCCGTGGTCGATCGCGCCCGGGATGTAGTCGCCGTGCGAGTGCAGGTCGCGGCACTCGGCCATAGCCAGGTCGTGGAGCATAGAGGTTGCCGGCGCAGCGAAGTAATTGGGCTTCATCCGCAACGCGACGTGCTGCTGGATCAGGGCATGCGCGGCCAGATGCTCGAGCTGCCGGCAAAACGCCTTCCAGACATCGTCATAGCTCGTCCATGATCTGGGATCGCCGGTGGTCACGCCGAACTGGAGATCCTTAAACACCTTGAGCTGGCCGTTCCGGAATGTCATCTCGACTACCGAGCCGTAGTTGATGCCGCCGTTGCCGGTGACGTTCGTCTCCCGGTTGATCAGGCGGTTCTCGCAGCAACCCGAGATGGTCCAGTCCAGCGCCTCCTTGAGCGTGGCGCCGTTGGCGAGGTAGAACGGGATGACCATCTCATCGTTGAGCAGTTTCGGGAAGCCCTTGCCGTCCTTGATGACTTCCGCGACGTAATGCAGCAAGCGGTCCGGAGTGTTGGCGTGGATCCGGACGCACGGTTCGGGACAGGTGATCTGCAGTGCGCGGGTGGATTCGAGGATCAGGTACGTCAGGTCATTGGTCGCATCCAGGGCGTCCGGAGTCTGTCCGCCCAGGCAGATGTCCTCGAACTTGGAGAACCCTTCCGTGCCTGCGGCCGCCACCGGGTTCAGCTTCAACTCTACGCACTGGGCCATCTGCAGCCAGACACAGTGCAGCAGCTCCGTGGCGGATTCCTTCGTGATTCGGCCCTCGGCCACGTCCTTCCGGTAGAACGGCCAGAGATACTGGTCCCACCGCCCCTGGCCCATGGCGCTCGAGGTTTGTTCGATGCGATTGAACAGCTGGCCCCACCACTGTGCCTGAAGGGCTTCGTGGAAGGTGCGCGCCGGATTCTCGGGAACCCAGTCGCACACTGCGGCGATTTCCTCCAGCTCCCTCTTCCGCTGAGAATTCTTTTCTTTCTCGGCCAAATCGGTGGCCAGCTTCGCATAGCGCCTGGACCAGATCGTCATGGCATCGCAGGTGACCATGACGGCTTCCAGGAATGGCTTCTTGTAAGCAAGGTCACGGGGCTCCGAGAGCGCGGCCAGCTTTGCCTGGGCCTCCTCGCGGATACCCTTGACGCCGCGAGTCAGGATCTTCGAGAAGTCCGGCGTCCAGTTCTGCGAGTGCCGCATGGGCGAGGTTGCCATAACGACAATCGTCATCATGATCGTGTTCTTGGGGTCCGGGCCGTACATCATGAACCGCGTTTCCTCCGGCAGTGACCGGATGAAATTGGTCGCGTAGTCCTTGCCTGCCCAGCAGGGCGTGAGAACCTCGTTGATGATTGTCGCATCCTCATCCGTAACGGTGACTTCGCCGGGCTTGCCCTTGTTCTTGCGGAACATCTCCACGCCAGCGGGCATGACGCTGCCGTCGAGTTCAGGGTAAACCATGCCCCACCGGCCGAGCCAAGTATTGGGCCGGCCGACGATGAGCTCGTCCGGAAAGATCACCACCTGCGCCTTCTCAGCAAAGTGCTTCAGCGCCTTAGCCCAGCGCATGACCAGCGGCTGGTTCTCGGTCTCCTTGAACGATTCGGTGAACAGGACCGCGCGGTCTAGGGAGACCCGAGGCGGGCCGTAGGCACGGATGGCCTCGTACATCCTGAGCACCCGGTCCGTGGCGGTTCCGTGGACGACCTTCTTTCCGTTCGCGATGGCAAGTTCCTGCGCGGAAAGCGTCTGTGTGTCGGTCGTGGTCATTGTGCTTGCTCCTTGAAGAACACCTCAGGCTCGTAGTGCCGCCGGGCCCGCACCACCTCAGTCAGCCCGTTGTTCGGATTCGCGGGGGCGACATTCGTCGCACACCCAACCGGCTATCCCTGGCGGATTGGACGCCTCCAGAGCCCGCTTCTGTTTCAGCGGCCAACCGCTATCGTCCCGTCCCGGCTCGCGCCGCGGCGATGACCTCCATCCCTTGTGTCTCGCCGACCGCCTCAAACCGTACGACCGGGGGTTCAGAGGAAAGATCCAAGGCCGAGAGCAGGACCCTCAAGTCCTCCGCCCGAAGGCGTTCATCAACGGCGGCCTGCGTCTCCCACTCCTCGACGTACAGCAGGGTGTTGTCATCTTCGACGTCCATGAAGACACCGCACGCCGTGCAGCCCTTCACTGCTCGCGCTGGCCCCGCCATGCGGAGGAGCGACTGCACAACCCGGTCGCGAACCGCGGGTGGGATCCGAAGCTGTACCCGAAAGAGGATCATTGATCGGACTCCTGTCGTTGGGCTTCGACGCAGCAGGGGGACCTCTCACCTCGCCCAGCGAGACCCGCGCCGCCCCGAACATCAGAGCACACGCCGTGCCGCGACGATGAACACCACGTAAGAAAACTCGAAGTGCCGAGCGGCTATGGACTTGTAGAGAAGCCTACCACTGGCTAGGATATGTG
>JAGNEZ010000093.1 GCA_018003015.1 Phycisphaerae bacterium
TTCTTATCTCGACTTTATGACAGGTGACATCAAGTATTATCGTGGGAGTAGAATGCAGATGGTGCAGTTTGGCGTCCGCGGCGTTCGCCGGGCGAAGTAAGCGGTATCGCTGGAGCGGTTCGATACATTGTGAACTATCGGAGGTGCGCGATGCAGTACTACGACGCGTTGGGCCATCTGAACGGCACGTTCGATCCGGATTCGGGCACGTTTCATGACGAGAGCGGCCATCTGCTGGGCAGACTCCATCTGAATTCGGGGCAGGTCTTCGACAGCTCCGGCCACCTGGTGGCCACCATCGACCACGACGGCAACGTCTTTGACGATGACCACCACCTCGTGAGCCGGTACAACGATCACACCCATTCGTTCCACGACGCCTACGGCAATCTGAGCGGTCATTTCGATCCGTTCAGCATGTCGTTCCACGACGGCGTGGGGCACATGATCGGCTCAGCCCACCCGACTACCCCGGCTGAGATTCACGACCACTACTCCGCCATCCGAGCCCATCTGCTCGATCAGATTCTATAATTCGGCTCATCGCGGAAACTAAGAGCTGCTAGCTGGGTTTACATCCGTCAGTGATGTTTAACCGCATGGGCAATATTCGAATGACTGCCACCGGGGTTTCACTCCTGGACCCCGCCGAGGGAATACGATCCCCTCGGGCTCCCCGGTCTTTTCTCCGTGATCAAGCCAGGCGAGCGACGGACACGGGGACGGGACGACGGGGCGAAACGGCGAACCAGACAATCTTACAGAAAAGAGAAGATCCAACCTCACCGCATTCCCCTGTTGTTCCGCCGGAATCGGCGCCCCGGCCTCGGTGCCTTGGCCGGGCCGTCCATTCCTGAGAACGCGCAAGGATGAAAGACTCCCCGGCCCGCCGCTGCGGCATAAAAGGCCGCCGCCCCTCTGCCTGCGGCGGGATCCCCTCCATTTAATCCTCGCGTCCGGCCGGGGAGACTTTCGTTTTTCTTCCCACTCGCCTGGCGGTGAGGGCTGGGCTCCGCCTCTGGCGTCGGTCGCCCGTCCTCCGGCGGCCGGCCGCGTCGCTCCCGCCAATGCCTGCGGACGCCTTCCGCTTGGCAGTCGCGCCGCCGATGGCCGTCCTCGCCGGGTCCGGGCGGGCCGGGCCGGCTGACGGCGGCCCGCAAGCCGCCCGCCACCGCATACGCGCCCCTCCGGGCTCGGCTGAGCATAAACGGCCTCCTCCCCCGATCGGGGTCCCCTCCAATTATCCCTCGGCCTCGCCACTGCGTGACGCGGCGGTGTCACGTCCGCTCCCGCCGGCTTGCTACCGGGCCACTTCGTCTCCCGGCCCGGCGTCTTGAGGTCATTTTCCCGCCTGGCCCTTCAGCTTGGAGTGAAAGGGCCAGGCGGAAAAATTTGCTTGGCGGGTTCCCAAGGAGGCACGACATGAACAAGAAGACCGATTACGCGGAAATGGCGAAGCGCTGCATCGCCCACCTGGTCCGGGAGAGCCAGCTCTCCAGCCAGCCGGTGACCAACCCGGAGGAGGCGGCCCAGTTCGTGGCCCTGGCCGTGGTGGCCGGAGGTGACCCGGGCCGGGAATGCGTCGGGGTCCTTTGCCTGAACGCGGCCGGACGGGTGACGGACGTCCGGATACTGGGCGTCGGCACGGTGAACCAGGCGCCGGTCTACCCCCGCGAGGTGGCCAAGGCGGCGTTGTTGTCGGCTGCAACGGCCGTGATCCTCTTCCACAATCATCCTGGCGGTCAGTGCCGCCCCTCGGCCGAGGACCTGGCTCTGACCCGGACCCTCGCGGAAGCGCTGCGGCCGCTGGACATCGAGCTCCACGACCACCTGATCTTGGCCGGAAACCAGGTCTACTCCACCACCTTCGGCCGGACCGTCTCGTTCGCTCCAGAGGCCCGGACCCTTTTCTAATTCTGATCCATCCGGGGGCCGCGCATCCATGCCACGCGGGAAGGAGATTTCATCATGGTGAACAAGGTTCAACTCATCGGCCGGCTGGGCAGGGACCCGGAGGTCCGAGCCACCCAGGAGAACGTGGCCTTCGCCCGCTTCTCCCTGGCCACCGACAGCCACTGGACCGACCGCAACGGCGACAGGCAGAGCCGCGCCGAGTGGCACAACGTCCTGGCCTGGGGGCGCCTGGCGGAGATCTGCGGCGAGTACCTGCGCAAGGGCCGCCTCGTGTTCGTGGAGGGCCGCCTGCAGACCCGCTCCTGGGAGGACGAGGCCGGCCAGCGCCACAGCCGGACGGAGGTGGTGATCCACGACCTCAAGATCCTGGAGCCCAAGCAGCCGGTGGAGGCGCCGCAGCCCCCGGCGGACACCGCCGCCGAGATCCCGTTCTAAGGTGGCTCATTCGGAACCGAAAAGCCCGGATCGCTCCGGGCTTTTCGGTTTTATCTGTACTATTTACAAAATTCTCTCTCGGTGATGGTTATAATTATTCGATACGAGGGAGGTGATTCATGGGTCATTCTGAACCGGTTCGCAGCATTTTTTATCTCTTTCTTTTCATAATTTTTGCCCTGTGTTCTTGCGGAATCGCTGGAGACGGTTCGACTGAAACCACAGTTGTTTGGTATGGGGGGGGCGGTCAGATTGGGGGTTCACTTGCGGTCGTACATTCCAGCGGTATGAATATCATCGTTGACTGTGGCGCTTTGTATAACGCGGAAGATGACAGCCGCAAGCAATCAGCAAAAAAATCCGTGATTCCATTGCCAGATGATGTGATCAAGGGGAGCGCCCTATTGCTTACACATGCACATCTTGATCACTGTGGGCGGTTGCCCCAGTTGGTCAGGGCCGGGTTCAAACAGCCGATTAACACTACACCCGCAACTCGCGAGCTACTTCCGGTGATGCTAGAGATGGCCATTCGCTATGGATCATCCGACCGCACTTGGTATTGGTCTGCCAAGTCCGTCAAGCAGGGGAGTAGAGGCCCGTTCGTGACTGCGCATTGGCGAGAAAACTGTGAATGGGGTCAGAAAATTTCTCCCGTCAACCGCCGTCAGGTGCAGGGTAACCATGACGAGGTATCAAAAAAAGAGCAAGTTTTTCTGAGGCCTTGCGACAGTTGTGTTGAAGAAGAACTGAGGTCCATTCTTCAATTAGTGCAGGTACGTGAGATCGGTCAAGTTTTTCCAATATCGGGACATCTAAATGCATCTTTTTTGGCAGCCGGTCACATTCCAGGGGCGGCCTCAGTGTTGCTAGCTCCCTCCAAATCACCCGAAGGAAAACGATTGTTATTCTCTGGTGACATCGGCAACGATCTTTCACCTCTTGAGTGTGCTCCCACTCCGGCTCCGCCAGCGGATCGGATCTGGTTGGAAGCCACCTACGGATCGGATATTCGAGCGAAAGATGCTACTCCTGAATTGAACAGGTTCAGGCAGGAAATTTCCACGGCGGTGGCCAATGGAGAAGTTGTATGGATCCCGGCATTCGCATTGGATCGGACACAGAAGGTACTCTACCAATTAGGGCTCGCCCGAAATGAGGGGAAGTTGCCTTCAACCATTCAGGTATTTTGCCCTTCGCCGTCGGCGGCTAAAGTGAGTGCGATATACAGAAGAGAACTCAGCCAACCATCAACCACGCATTGGTTTCGGCCAGAACTGTATCGTATTGGACCATCGGCGTTCCCTGAGATGGTCAGAAAACTACCGGGAACACTCCCACGGCCTTCTGTCCTCGTGACTACCAGCGGCATGATGGATGAGGCTTTTTCAGAAGATCTCTTGGACGATCTTCTGCCACAATCCACAACCCGTGTTTTACTGGTAGGATGGGCTGATCCAAAGACGCCGGCGGGCTTGTTGGCATCCGGAGCTAAAAAACTGGAAAAGAGAAGTCGAGACGATCCAAACCAAATAGTACAAACAATTGGTGTCCGCGCGAAGGTCTCACAATACAAAATTTTCTCGGCTCATGCCGATTTGTCGGATACTTTGTATTGGTTATCACGCCAAGATAAGAGGACCGAAATCAGATTGGTTCATGGAGACCCCGAGCAGTTGGCCGCACGCCAAGCAGCCCTGATCAAAGCTGGGTTCTTAAATGTGAAGATTGAGCGAGCGCAACAGACAAAACCCATTTCCGGAAAGTAATCCATCTCGTCCTGTCGTCCAATGAGGCTTATCCCATCGGAATTGACCCAACTCGTTTGAATGATCCGCCCTCGCCCCCTTTGAGGAGTGCAGCGCCGGATCGCCCCACCTGGTTCTCCTCCCTCCGGTCGTCCTCGAGGGCGGGCCGATCCGTCGATGCGGTTCCTGCCACCCACCCGCCCGCGATGGCGTCCACCGAAGAAATCGGAATTCAGAGAGGCGGGAAGCCGAAAATTCACTCGAGTGCAGGATACGGATTGTGTGTACAATTCGCTCCGCTCTTGTCCACCCAATCCCCTCCCGCTGACGCGGTCGGCCTGCCAGGGGGATACCCCCTGGACCCCGCTGTATCGATCACCAGGAGTGAGGGGCGGCGGTGGTTCGTCGATTCGCAGTGACTCAATCAAATATTTTCAGTAAACCCTTCTCAGGCAATCGACGGTTTTCCGGATTTCCTCGACTAGTTTGGCGGGTCTGAATAATTTGGCATCTTCACGGAAGGAGAGGATCCACGACAGCACCTCCCATTCCGATGAGGCGGTGAAGATGATCCGTATCGCATTTGGGGCAATTCGGGTGAGCTGCTGGTCAGGGCTCCATATCCGTTCCGAAGCATACTCGGCGGCCCAATCGTAAAATTCAGCTTCCACCTCGAATGATTTTTGCTTAATCACGCCGAAGTGCCGGTTGAACGCCGCCTCGAAGTCATAGTCCTTGGGGAATTCAAAGCGGCGGTCGGTCAGGGCGGCGGCCTCGATCCGGTGGACAGCCAGCAGGGGCTCGATGTCTGGTGCTGGTCCCCGCTTTCCCGGGTCGCGAGCCAGTCGGCCGTGGAGGTACATGGTCTCGCGGTGGGAGAAGATTTTGAACGGCTTGATGTAGCGGGTTCTGGCGCGGGGCTGTTCCAGCGGCTTGTACTCGAGCTTGACGATCCGGCCCTCCTCCATGGCTTGAATGAGGGTCTTGATGGCGGCCTGGTGGGGGGTGTAGTCGATGGTGCCCGGGCGGAAGACGGCGAAGTGGCGGTCGCTGCGAGTGCCATCACCGGAGAGCAGCGCCTGGCTCTTCTCCAGCGCCCGGGTGGATTCCTGAAACAGCTTGTCGCCGAGAAGGTGGGCGGTGAAGTCACGGCACATCAGCAAGAGGTTGAATTCCATTTCCGAGAGGGTTTGCGGCAGGGGACGACGCTCCGGACGGTGGAGCCGCACGTACTTCCGATTGCCGTCGTACCGCTCCTCCAACTCGATCCGGTAGGCTCGCCTCAAGTCCTCCAGCAGACGCAGAACGGTTTGCTTGGAACATTGCAGGAGCTCGGCCAGACGTGTCAGCGAATACTCCTCCCGGGTGAAGAGAAGGCGCACAAACAGGCTGATGATCTTTTCGCCATAGCTTCGATAAGTGTGCTGCTTGGGGGGCATGAATCGACTCCTTGCAACAGTTGGGATGCACAGCCTCCGATCACCCGGCTGGTGAAGTTCAACAAACGTTCCGAATTATGGAACGATATCATCTTATGCTCGACCCGAAGGCTGTGCAAGGAGGATCTGAGAAATGCACGTCAACAAACGTACCCATCGTCTCCAACCCGCGTGCATCGGGGATGGACCGGCGGCAAACTCGTTGGACCGGAACGAGCGGGCCCTGCGGCGACGCTGCACCGGTTATGTTCGCCGGATCTTGGCGAAGTACCCCCTCTGGGACCGCGACACGCTCGAGATGCTGGGCCTCCTGCTGCAGCGGGACGTGGAACCCATTCAGCGACTGGCCCTCGAACGGCTGAATGGCGAAATCCGGAGCCGCTTTGAGGCCGATCTGGCGGAGTGTCGGTTTGATCCCGACCGTTGGCCGCGGGTGATGGAAGAACTCCTGCCTCGATGCAGCCGTCACATCGAGCGGGACTTGGGACCGCTGGTCCTTCAACTGCTGGACCGGCGGGAACGGATGCTGTCCGTGCGTGGTCATTGTGATTTTGAACGACGCGGCCGCGAGTTGCAACAGATGCTGAACCTGTCCGACAGCGAACGGGAGTTGGTGATCCTCTTGTTTATCCTGACGATCTGGCGGCCGGCTGAGGGCTACTTCGTGGATCACCTCCAATGCCAGACCTATGGCAACCGTAAATATCTGTCGGCTATGCTGGATATTCCGCAAGAGGAAGTGACCACACTCCTGACTGGAGCATTGGGGCGGCTGGGAGTATACCAGCTGGACAATTCGTGGTTTCGCCTGGCCGATGAATTTTTGAACATGTTCCAGAGACCGCAGGCGGAATTGACTTCCGCGGAGCTGTTTGTTCGCCTGCCGCCGCCAACCTTGCCGTTGGAACGGCACATGGTTCCCCACGAAACGGTGGAGCACCTGTGCCGGTTGCTGGCCAAGCGACCGCCCACCGCCACTCACGTGCTGCTCTATGGGCCACCCGGCACCGGCAAGACGAGCTTCGCCAGGGCGCTGACCCGCCGTCTGCGGATGCCCGCTTATGAGGTGGTCTCCGGAGAAGCCAACACCACCGTCAAGCGGCGCGCTGCCATCCAGGCCTCTCTCAACCTGACCAACCACGGCCACGGCGCGCTGATCATCGTGGACGAGGCCGACAATCTGCTAAATACTCGCGGTGCCTGGTTCGAGCGCGGCGAGACCCAGGACAAGGGCTGGCTCAACCACTTACTGGAGCAGCCGGGCGTCCGGATGATTTGGATCGCCAACGACCTGGAGGGGATGGAGGATTCTGTCCGCCGCCGCTTCGCCTACAGCGTCGCATTTCATCCCTTCAGCCGGGCCCAGCGCGTCATGGTCTGGGAGTCGGTTCTGCGAGCCCACCGTGCGAGGAAGGCGTTTTCCAAGGCCGAGATCGCCCGCCTGGCCTCCCGCTATCCCTGCGCTGCCGGTCCGGTGGACTTGGCGGTACAGAAGGCGCTGGAAGTGGCCGCTCCGGGATCCGACGCATTTCGGCAGGCTGTCCATGCGGCCATGGACGCCCATCACGCCCTGTTCCACCAGGGCCAGGCACCGACGGACTCGGATCCGATCGAAACCAACTACACCCTGGAGGGGATTCACCTGTCGGCAGATCTGCCGGCGCTCCTCGGCACGCTGGACGCCTTTGACCGGCAACAGCGGAACGGAGTTTTCGGCGGACCGGTGCGTAGCTTCAATATGTTGTTCCACGGCCCGCCGGGCACGGGTAAGAGCGAGTTGGCCCGTCACCTGGCCCGCCGCCTAGAGCGGGAGGCGCACTGCAAGCAGGCGGCCGAACTGATCGATCCGTTCGTCGGGATGACGGAACGCCGCATCCGTGAGGCATTCCTGCAGGCCGAGCGGGATGGCGCAGTGCTAATCATCGACGAGGCGGACACGTTCCTGTTCCCCCGCGCCAACGCCACGCGCTCCTGGGAGATCAGCTTCACCAACGCGTTCCTGACCACCATGGAGCGCTACCGGGGGATTCTCGTCTGCACCACCAATCGCCTGACGGGGCTGGACGAAGCCTCGCTGCGGCGATTCCAGCACAAGGTCGGATTTGGTTGGCTGACTCCGGAGGGGGCGGTGATATTCTATCGACGTCTGCTGGCCCCGCTGACGGAACATCTCCTGGACCCGGCGTCCGAGACGTTGTTGCGGTCGTTGGGCACATTGGCACCGGGGGACTTCCGGACGGTGAGAGACCGATTCGGGTTGATGCCGCCGTCGGAAGTGATGCCGGCAACACTTGTGGCGGCTCTGGCGGAGGAGGTCAAGCTGAAGCAAGAGCACCACCGTACCGGCAGGAAGATCGGCTTTTAAAGTATCGACTCAAGGAGGTAGCTATGGCGGACCATTGTATTTTCTGCAACTCATCTTCGTACGGACCGTGCAGCCGAAGCCAGCACGGCCGGCACCAGCACGTGGGGGATGAAAAACACTGTGTCTTCTGCGGCTCCTCGAGCTACGGCCCGTGCTCCCGGAGCCCCCACGGCCAGCACCAGCACGGCCATGGGGCGAACAAGTGCGTGTACTGTGGATCGACCTCCACCGGCCCATGCTCCCGCAGTCCGCACAGGCGTCACGAGAAGTAGTGCGCCATGATGCCAACGGATAGGAATGCAGCGCCGGTGGATGATGATTTCGATCTGGATTGGATCTCGCTGGACAACGGATGGCAGCTGGTGATCTGCGACGAGGAGGCTTGGGCGGAGATGGGCCTGACCCCTGCCGGTTTCAGCCGGATCGTCGATGCCCTGCAGTCAGCCACGGCCGGCCAGCCGGACGGCCGCAGCGCCGTGTCGCAAGGGGAGGTGGAAGCGATCGTGACCGGGCGATTCTAATTCACCGCACCGAACTGCGCTTCCAACTCTAATGATCCGGGAAGTGCAATGTGATTTGAGATCCAGATATGAATGGATCAGCATGAATCAATCTTGGATTCGGTGGGACCGTAATGAACCTTTACCC
This sequence comes from Phycisphaerae bacterium, assembly GCA_018003015.1. NCBI lineage: Bacteria > Pseudomonadati > Planctomycetota > Phycisphaerae > Phycisphaerae bacterium. Next base: position 8,550 of record JAGNEZ010000093.1, read on the forward strand.
GAACATTGACAGGTTGCTGTTGGGCAAGGTGGACCGTCGTTTGCCGGAGACCATGCTGGTTCTCTGCGCGATAGACACCCTCTGTCTAGATGACGCCTCGATGCAAGCTGGATTGACTGTCCGCCGGGAGCTGGTTGGAGCGGTGGATCCGCGTGGACAAGCGAAAGCGACTTGTAGAACTACAATGAGTTTAAGGATAATTGATAAGATATCCGAGCGAATCGAATACCGATCGTGTGATATTCTAAATCAATAAGGATATATCCAATTATCAATCTTGTTCAGCAGATATTGGCTTATTATTTAAGCGCATAGTGATTTCCAATTGCCTTTTCATCAGCACGAAAAATATGCGGGCACGATGGATTGGCAATCGAAGAGACATTGTTAAGCATTCCTGACTTTAACGTTTGGCTGAAGAAATCGAGGCTAAACGCTTCGCCCCCAAATCACCTGTCACTGGATAAATGAAAAGGAGAACACTGAATCTTGAAGTGAGAATAAAAAAGCCGTTGCGCAATTCTTTCACAATCGAGGAAGCTGAAATCGATTAAAGAGCCTAAGGATTGGATGTCTCTGACTCGAGATATTGAGGTCCTTGATTCTTGATTCGGTTTTTGAGATCTGATAATAAGCAGAGTACTTATATCAGCTGATTTGTAACTTTGTAGGAGTGAGGTGTGAAGATGAGAGGTATACAGACAGTGGCTATAGTCACCTTTCTGGGATTTGTCGTTTTCCTAAACACCAGCTGTGGCAAGAGCAAGAACGTGGAGAAAGCGGAGGAGTACATGGCAGATGGGTTGTTCGACGAGGCCATCAATCTTTTGGAGTTGGAGGTGAAGGCTGAACCGACCAATGCCGATGCCCATTACCTGTTGGGAGAGGCGTATCTGTTCAAGGGGCGGGAATCGAAGGCGGAGGCATCATTCGATAAAGCAATCTTGTTGGAAACGGCCTACAAAAACAAACAGGGAGAAACGTATTTAAAGGTAGGAATGCGGAAGCTCGAGGAAGGCGAACTCGAGAGCAGCAGAAAGCTATTGCGGCAGGCGAAGGAGCTCAGCCCGGAACTGGCTTCAGAGATCGCCAAATGGTTTTATGAGAAAGGGAGGAAGTTTGCGGACAAGGGGGAGTCGTCCCAACGGGTGATCGAATACATGAGCATGAGCAATGAGTGGGATCCGGCATATCGAGAAGAGATAGTGACCTATTGTTACAAGAAAGCGGCAGAAATGATGGAGCGGGAGCTCTTCGAGGACGCAAATCATTATGCGCAGTTTAGCATTCAGACAGATCCCGCGTATATTGATAGGGTGCAGCAAATGTACGCAGGAATAACGGAAATATACATCAAGCGGGAGGATGAAGAACAGGCAAATAGATATCTGAGCATATTAGCCCAGATGGATAACACGAAAAGGTTGGTCCATGATCTGGAAACCAAGATCGGAGCAATAACAATCAAGAAGCTGGATAGTAGTTTTGTCCGGATCCCAGCGGGGCGGTTCACTATGGGCTCACCGGTCGGGGAAGAGGGCAGAATAAGAGACGAACTACAGCACGAGGTCACCATCTCCAGTCCATTCTACCTGCAGAAGACGGAGGTGACGCAGGGGCTGTGGGTAGCCGTGATGGGGAGTAATCCATCGAACTTCCAGAACGGTAATGATCATCCCGTGGAGTCCGTTTCGTGGTACGACGTACAGGAGTTTCTGGAAGAGTTGAACGCGCGGGATCCGGGGAAAAACTACCGGCTGCCCACGGAAGCGGAATGGGAGTACGCCTGCCGGGCGGGGACTAGCGGGGCGCGGTACGGCGAGCTGGAAGCCATCGCGTGGTACAGTGATAATTCGGGCGATCAACCCCGTCCGGTAGGGAAGAAGCAACCCAACGCGTGGGGGTTGTACGACATGCTGGGGAATGTGTGGGAGTGGTGCCAAGACTGGTACGGATCTTACTCATCATCCCCGGTGACGGACCCCACGGGACCCTCGTCGGGCTCGCTCCGGGTGTTGCGCGGCGGCGGCTGGATCTACCGCGCCCCGTTCTGCCGGTCGGCCCGCCGGGTCGACGGCCCGCCCAACTTCCCAGTCGACTACATAGGCTTCCGCCTCGCCAGGTCTTTGCCATGAGCCCTTTCACTATTTGTGAGCGATTGCTTTCCTGCCGGTGCTTTGCAACGGCCGTCACGGACAGGGGCTAGGGAGGCGCAAAGCGGGTGAAACACGGTGGCAACTGGGACAATACTCCCGGTAGCCTCAACAACAACCTAGGTTTCCGTCCCGCCAGGCCATGACTCCGGTCCGATGCGACCCGCCCACGGTCGCGCCGTCCGCGCCCAGCGCTGACCCGCGCCCTGGACCGGTTCCAACCCCGGTCGAAAGCACACGCCCCCGCTCCGGGTGTCTGATAGACTTTACAGCTCAAACGCTGTCCAATGATGCTGTTTCGAAAAACCACAATCGGCAGATCCTGTCTTGGTCGGGCTAGGAGGAGCCGGGGAACATGCTGTGATGGTGCTATTTGCGGTGCAGGCGCAGTTCGCGTTTGTAAAAAATGATCATCGTGCTGTGGGGCTGCGGTCACTACCTACGTTTCTGTTGCAATTCCATGGCAGTCCTGGAAATGGGGGGCACGGGCGGGGAGGAAGAGCTGGGGGATGGCCGTCTCAGAGATCCCGAACGAGGACAGCTTCACGATCGCCCGGAAGTCCGGGATGTGCATGAACTCGGAGGGTAGCATCAGCTTCTCGATCTTGTCCTGGTCGTTGATGGTCTTGCGGTCGCCGATGTCTTTCGGGGAGAGCTGGCGGCCCTCCATGCGCTTGACAACCTCCCGCTCGCCGATGGAGCGGGAGAGGAACTCGGCAGTGTCGGGGTCGTTGAGGCGCAGGAAGAAGCCGGTGTTGAAGTTGTTGTAGAAGGTCATCTTGTTTGGTTTGCCGTAGACATCCTCGATCTTGCCCAAGTCCTGGTTGGCCACCACCAGGCCGGCGCCCTTGGAGCGGCCCACCGTCAGCAGCTCGAAGAGGACCGAGATCTGGTCCAGGCTGCCGATCTCGTCGATGCAGAACCAGAGGCGGCGATTTTCCTCCCTCGTCGTGTCGGGCAGGCTGAGCGTTTCCCGGATCATCAGGTCGAAGGCGAAGGTCATCAGCGGCCGGAAGGTCTCGGCGTAGTTCTTGATGTTGAGCAGGAACAGGTTGCCCGGGCCGGGGCGGCGGATGAAGTCCCGAAAGGAGAACTCGCCGTCCAGGTCGGTGACGAAGCGGAACCAGGAGATCTTCTCGGTGAGGGTCGAGATGACCGAGGCGGCCGGGCCGGAGCCCTTGCTCTCGATGTGCTTCAGGGCGCCGCGGTCCTCCACGGGGAGGGTCTTGAGCTGGCGGATGATGTCCTCCAGGCCCTGAGAGAAGAAGTTCCAGATACATGCGTTGGTGCGGCAGCCTTGCGCGTGCAGGAAGCGCAGGCCGGTGGCGAACACGTCCTTGGCGGCGTTGTTCCAGAAGGGATCGGCGTGGGTCTCGCGGGGCGGCTTGAAGACCACCTGGGAGATGATCTCGAAGTCGGGCGGGGTGCGCAGCTCGTTGAAGAAGCTCCAGCGCAGGGAGCGGGCGTCGAAGGGATAGAACACCCGGTCCGACTCCGGCTCGAAGTGTTTTGACAGGAATTCCCCCTTCACATCGTAGACGATCATCTTCTCGGCGGTGCGGTGTGTCCGGATCCGCTGGCGCACCTGGGCGATGATCTGGTTGAAGAGAACGCTCTTGCCGGTGCCGGTGGTACCCATGATGAGGATGTGCTTGGTCTCTAGATCGCGGGGGAAGGTCAGGCCGCAGATGGTGAGATGGTGACCTGCGTTCCCGCCCTCGGCCCGACAGGCCTCCTCCAGGGTTTTCTTCAATTGAGGCAGCGACACCTTGAAGGCCCCGCGCAGGAAGCGGGTGGTGGTCATGCGGCCGGAGGCGTAGACGAACACCAGGATGTAGGCGACGGTGAGCAGGTAGGCGGCGAAGGACCACCGGCAAACCCGGGCGGCCTCGTTCTCGAAGCGGTCGATGTGCGGCCCGAACAGCTCTCGGAGCTTCAGGCGGTAGGCGGAGCTGCGGACGGAGAGCGATCCATCGAAGAGGGGCCGCAGTTCCGCGGGGACCAGGACTTTGTTTTCCCAGCCAAAGAGCCGGAAGGATGGCAGGTAGTATTTCAAAAGGACGTTGGATGGCAGTCGGAACGAGGCACCGGAGGGGAACTTCAGCTCGAACTCGCGCAGATAGCTGCGCCGGACGCCTACCCCGATGACGATCGCCTGGGCCAGCAGGCCGAGCAGAAAGCCCAGCAGGACTAGCTTGTAGTACATCTTGATGTCGGAGGTGATGGCCTCGTGGGCCTGGTAGCCGCGCATCGATCAGGACTCACCACGGAGACACGGAGGGCACGAAGGGTGAACACATCCACTGCGGATGAGCCGGGCTGGATACGATTGCACGCGGATGAAGGATGCGCCCTCGGGGATGATCCCGACGGATCGTGACTGCCCGGAGTGGGTGGCCAGTTTCAGGCTTTCTTGTACGGGACCCGGATGTCTCGGGACATGGGAAAGTGGCGTTGGTTGAGGGTCACGAGCACGGCCCCGGCCTCGGCGGCGGTGGCGGCGATCACCGCGTCGGCCAGTCCCACCCCGTGACTCTTGCCGTAGTCGCGCCGCCACAGACCGCCTTGCCGGGCATTGGCGTCCGTCACCGGAAGCACCTGGAAGATGCCGACGAATGCGTCGAGCACTTCTCGTTCCTCGCCGTCGCGGACACCGGCATAAAGTTCGGCCACGGTGATCGCCGAGAGGGCCAGCGGACCCTTCTGCGCCCGCAGATACCGCACCGCCTGCGGATGGCCGCGCAGGTAGTCCACCAGGACGTCCGTATCGATCAGCAGCCGTTCCGGCATGGACTACTCCCGATCCCACTCGGTCCGCAACCGCTCGAAGTCGGGCAGGTCGTCCCGGTCTTCCCACAGCCCGCAGGCCTGTTCCAGCGCCTTCCGGCGGTTCACCTCGCCCGAATCGTCCAACAGGCGGTCGATGGCTTCCCGGATGAGCCGGCTCTGCTTGCGTCCGGTCCGCCGGGCCAGGGCCTGGAGCTTTTTCTTTTCTTCCTCGGTCAGGTAAATCTGGGTGCGGATCACAACCACCCTCCAAACGATGTATATGAGTAATGTATATGAACACGACACCGATTGTCAACTGAACTTCCGGCATTTTCATAACTCCGGTTGCGCGCCCCGGGTGCGTTCCCGCGTCCGGGACAGATCGACGTTCTTGTCGAAGGAGATCTCGGGGTCGGAATGACGCTTGAGGTCGAATTCGTCCCGGAAGTTACACTGCTTCCCGGTATAGCGCTCCCAGAGGTGTTCCTTCAGCCGGGTGAACTCGGCCCGCAGTGCCTCGTGGCGTTCCGAAAGACGGTCCAGGTATTTCTCCAGGGTACGGAGCAAGGGATAGACGTTGTCCTTGAACGTCAGCCGGCCAGCCGTCTCTCCAAGTCGCTCATCAAGCCGGCCACGAACTCGTTCACAATCCGTTCGCAGTCGTCCGGATCGGCCGGGGGATCGCTCGGCTCCGGGCTCGCGTCCCCGTTCGAGGCGGACCAGTTGCCGCTCGACCCGTTCGACCAGTTCCCGCTGGCGGCCTCGAGTGCCCGCAAGCGCGTGGACAATGCGGTCCACCTCTCGCTCCACTCCGCCGCCCACGTCGCGCAGGAAGTGCGCCAGGCCTCGTTCAGCCGCTCGATCGTGGTCACGCACTGCCGCTCCTGCTCGGCTTGCCAGTCCTGCCACTCCGCGCAGCGGGCCGTCAGCCGCTCGTTCTCCGCGGCGAGCCAGGCCAGGTCCGCGGCTTGCGCTTCGATCCGCCGGTCCTGTTCGATCGTGACGGCGAGGAGCCGGTCCAGCGTGCTCTGCTTCCTTTCCAAGAGTTGCCTGGCCTCTTCCAAGAGTCGCTCCTGCTGCCTGCAGGCGCTCAGCAATTCGTCCTTTTTCACGTTCGTTCCTCCGGATGTGGGTGGCCGCCACCGAGACGCTCCGCGCGGTGGGCCGTTCCCCGATGATCTGGCGAATCTCGTCCGGCGCCTGGCCATCCCGGCGCAACTGCCCGTAGCGTCGCCGCCACTCGGCCAGGGAGATCTCCCGGTCGCGCACCGCCTCGCGGTGCCGGTCCGCCACCTGCTCCCGGCTGGCGTCCCGATTCATCGCCCGCTCGTAGATCCGCGCCCAGGTCTTGTCGAAGGACTCGTAGTTGCGTCGATCCAGGTCCAGCTTGTACCCGTCGGTCTTGCGGGCGGTCAGCAGGATGTGGACATGGACGTGCTCCGTGTTGCGGTGCACCGCCAGCAGGGCGGGATTGTCCCGGAAGGGAGTCTTGTCCAGAAATTCGCGGGCGAGGGCCAGGGCTTTATCCGAATCCACCGGGCGTTCGAAGGAGAGCACCACCCGGTAATTGCGGCGCTCGCCCCGGCCCCGCTCCGCCTGCCGATCGAGATGGTCGGCCACGGACCGCTTCTGCTCGCCTTCGGTCCACCCCAGCCGGGCGTGATCCGGCAGGTGGCGGGTCTCCCAGCGGTCGCAGGCCTTGTCCCGCAGGATGTAGCGGGCATTGGCGCCGGTGCCGCCGGCGACCCGGCTGGAGGAGACCTTGCAGAGCGCCCCGCTCATTCGTCCAGCTCCTGGCGGAGGGCCTTCAGGCTGCGCTCGAACGCGGCGCGGGTTTCCTCCGAGAAGTGGCCCTGGTGCATGTGCCGGACCGCCTGGTTGAGCAGCACCCCGATCCGGTGCAGCTGGCGGTTGGCCAGCTGGTCGTAGCGGTGGCGCAGTTGCAGGCCCAGTGTGGCGCTCCGGACGTACTTGGACAGGGTCACGCCGGCCTCGCTCGCGCGAGCCCGCAGGGTGGACTTCTCCGCTTCGGTGAGGCGCAGCGCCAGGCGCCGGTCCCTGGGCATGGGTCCTCTTCAGAAGAACTTGACGGGCCCATCGTTGACCCGCCAGTGCTCCTCCGGGCGCACCAGTTGGATGATCGTGGTCTCTGTCCTATCCTCCAGTCCGATGGCCCGGCCGAAGGGGGACACTTTCAACCGCCGGGTACACGTGACGGTGGCGCCTCGGTCAGGAGCCAGGCTGAGCACGCCGGTGATCGAGTCGATGGAGACGAGCTCGCGGGTGAGGTACGTGGCGATGGTCCAGCCCTTCTCCCGTTCCAGGATCCGGTTGTTGCGGCGCATCTTCTCCGTGAGCTTCACCTGGTAAGTGTATTTCTTGACCTGGCCATCGGTTCGCTCCCCGGTCTCTACCGTCACCAGGCCGGCCTGCTCGAGCTCCTCCAGGTGCTGGTAGTTCTTGTGGAGGTAGTCCGCCAGGCTGAGCTTCATCCGGGCCAGCAGCTTCTGGTTGATCTCGCCGCCAGCAGTGAGCATGAGGAAGCAACCCTCCTGCTGCCACCAGTCTGGGGTGTCCGCGTAGTGCCGCCGGATCGTCTCGGCGGCTGCTTCCTTGGCAAGGGCCTGGGCGGGTGCATCCTGGGCCAGGCAGAACACGCCGGCAATAATGACGATGGGAAACAACAATGCTTTCATGACCAAACCTCTGGTATGGGAATGTCGCGCAGCCGCAGCTCGTCGAGAAAGGAAGGCCGGCCGGTCGATTCGAACCGGCCGGTGAGGCGCCCCCGGCCGTCGCGGCCATCGAGCCGGAAGCGGTACAGGGAGGATATATGGTAGGGTGGGAAGGTGGGCGAAGCGTCGTAATCGAGGCCGTCGACCGCGACGATCTCCAGGATCTTCCGGCTCTCGTCGGGAAGCTGGCCGAGGTGCACCACCGCCCGGATGGCCCGCGAGACCAGCTCCTTGACCGCTCGGGCGGGGATGTCGAGGCCGGACTGGAGGACGAGGTTTTCTAGGGCCACCAGGGCGTCATAGGCGCTGTTGGCGTGCACGGTGCTCATGCCAGCGTGGCCGGTGTTGAATGCCCGGATCAGCTCCAGCGCCTCGGCCCCGCGCACCTCGCCGACGATGACCCACTTCGGGTTCATCCGCAGCGAGTTGCGCACCAGGTCCTGGAGCGTCACAGCCCGGTCGTCCTCGTGCAGGGCGTGCTTGCTCTCCAGGGAAGCCCAGAGCGCACGGGGGAGGGAGATCTCGCGGGAGTCCTCCACCGTGACCACGATCTCGCCCTCGGGGATGAAGCCGCCCAGGACGTTGAGCAGGGTGGTCTTGCCCGAGCCGGTTCCGCCGGAGATGAGGATGTTCTTGCCAAGGGCGACCAAAGACCTCAGGATGGCCAGGCCCGTTTCATCGACCGTGCCGAAGCGGAGTAGGTCGTCCGCCCCGAATCGCTCCTTGGGGAAGATGCGGATGGAGATGCAGGCGCCTTGCGGGTAGCAGGGCGGGATCACGATGTTGACCCGGGAGCCGTCGGGCAGCCGGGAGTCCAGGATGGGGTGGTTGGCGTCCAGGCGCCGGTTGATGATCTCGGCGATGCTCTCGGCGGCCAGTACCAGGTCGGCGTCGGAGTGCCAGGCGGCCTCTACCGGCTGGATGCGAGCCCCTTGGCGCTTGATGTACACATCCCGGTGGCCGTAGATGAAGAGGTCGGTGACGGTTGGGTCCTCCAGGTGCGGCGCGATGGGGCCGAGAAGGTACTTCAGGAGCTCCAGGTTGAGCTGCTGGCCGACATTCATTTGGACACCTTCTGGAGCAGGAGCTCGGCGATGATGTCGGAGGCGTCCACCAGGGCGGCCGAGAAGCCGTCCCGGCTGCCGACGCCGAAGCGCCAGAAGAAGGATTTGCCAGTCTTGGTGTTGGTGAAGTAGACCTCGACCATGATCCCCGGCAGGCTCTGGACCGTCTGGCGAGGTTCCGCTCCCACCAGGCAGAGGCCGATCCGGGCAGCGGCCCGGCTCTCCAGCCGGAGGCCACGCTGCCGGAGGGCCTCCCGCAAAACCTGAGTGAACGCCTCCTGATAAGGCTGGGTGGACGAAACATTGCGGATCGGGTCCAGGCAGACGGCGCCTCCCGGCCAGGCGAAGCCCTCGTCGTACTGATAGCCATAGTAAGCGTTGCCCCGGAGACGGGCATAGACCTCCGGGGTGAAGAAACGGCCGATGCTCTGGGGGTCGGTCCGGAGATCCGGGCAGTCCTCCAGGAAGGGCCGCACCGCCGTGACCTTGGCCAGGAACTCCAGGTCCCGCCGGCTGGGCTCGGCCGGTTTCTGGACAGACGATTGGGCCATCACCGCGGACATGAGGAGCAGATAGAGTAGAAAAAATCTACCGCCGGGCATAGCTGCGCTCCGCGACCCGGGCGTAGGGGGAGACCAGGATGTCCTCGGTCAGGAAGACCTTCATCCGGTACCCCTGACCCACCGTGATGGTGGGGACGATGTTGGTGTAGCGCTGCATGACGGTGTTGAGAATCTTCTCGAAGTTGTCGGTGGTGTCCTCGATGACGTAGGCCCGGCCGGAGTAGGGGTCGGTGTGCTGCTGGGCGGCCGCCCCGAGGCCCTCCAGCACGCCCACGAAGATGGCCGTGCCGAACTGGAGCAGCCAGTGCCGGTTCACGTCGGTGGCCGCCCCGAGCGCCCCGGTGGCGTCCAGGGCTGTCAGCGCCCGCCGGCTGCCGGGGAAGGCGATGGAGTGGCCGCCCGGCAGGATCAGCCGCTCGAAGCGGATGAACAGGCGTGCAGCCCCCATGTAGTTGACCACCTGGCTGCGGCCAAGGAGCCGGGCGCCGGCGGGGACCACCACGAAACGGCCCGAGTCGTCAATGAGGTCGCGGCTCACGGCGCAGACCACGGGGCTCTCCTCGGTGTCGGAGACTATCCGGTGGGTGAGCACCGTGTCGATGAACTCCCCCTCGGCGACCTTCACCGGCAGGAGAGGGCCGAAGACGACGGAGTTGATCTTTTCCTTCTCTCTGCCTTCTGCCTGTTTCTGTTGAAATCGATCGGGTGGATTGGGCTCCGCCGGTTGCCGGAACGAAGCCGTGACCGCTTCCCGGTCGCTGGACTTTTCCGCTACCTGGGGATCCTCGCCGTCGAAGTAGGTGGCTTTCTTGTAAGAGCGGCTGTAGACGAACATGGGCTGGCGCTCCTGTTCTTTCGCGCGCTCCCGGCGGTCGTCCTCGTACTTGCGCTCGCCCAGGCCGTTCTCCCGGGTGTCGTAGACATACCGGTTCGGATACGCGGCCGCAGGGGTCTCCCCCTCGGCCTGCTGCCGCTTCAGGATCCGCTCCACCAGGCTCATCCGGTTGGCCCGCCGCTCCACTTCCTCCGGGCTCGGGTCGTCGCCGCTGTCCGAACCGGATTCGTTCTCCCGGCGGTTCTGCATCAGGAGCTTCTCCAACTCGGACGACGGCGAGTCGCCCGGCTGGCCCCGATCCACGAAGGGCTGGTCGGCCAGGGAATCGGCCTTGCGCTGGGCCTTGGCCTGCTGCCGCTGGTCGAAGGCCTGCTGGGCCAGTTGGTCCTGCGTCACCTTAGGAGATGGGCTGCCGTCGCCCGAGTCCAGGGCGAAGAGCAGGGTCAACACCCCGGCGAACAGGATCACCAGGCTTCCGGCGAGGACCAGGAGCAGGTGCCGGCCTTTCTTCGGCGGGTCCGCCCGGTCCTCGGCCACGGTGGTGTTAGGA
>JAGNEZ010000094.1 GCA_018003015.1 Phycisphaerae bacterium
CGGCGACAACGTGCGATACATTCGTCGAATCCGTTCGATCACTGTTGCATCCTGCATCCACCCAATATCGGAACAACGCGATCGAACCTATCAACAATTGTTCAGGTTATTCTTTTGCGGGCCCTTATTGAGATGGCAGCGCAGACATGCCGACTCATCGCCGGACTCATGATTGGGGCGATGGAGGTGGCGGCCAGCGGTGCATTGGCCGTGCAGCCGGACGACATTGAGTTCAACCGGCGGTGGGCTGAACGGGCCTTCTCGGAGGCCTCCGCCTCTCCTGGTGAAGTGGACCGGCTGATTCTGGTGAGCGAAGGGTATCCCGGCGACACCAAAGTCGGGCGATGTGCCGCCGGCGGGCCGCTCCGCCTGGGCACCAAGACGTACGCACGGGGCATTGGTGTGAATTCACACAGCGTCTTGCGTATATCGCTCGCGAAGCCGGCGGCACGGTTACTGGCGGATATCGGCCTGGACCGCAACGTGGACAACACCATCGCCTCGGTGGCATTTCACGTGCAAGTCGGCGGCCGGGACGTTTTCGCGACCCCGGTTATCCAGCCGAAGGACGGCGTACGGTCAATCGACGTGCCGCTGAACGGCGCAAAGACGTGTGATCTGATCGTGGATGAAGGGGGCGACGGCCGTGGCTGGGACCAGGGCGACTGGGCTGAGGCCCGCGTGGTCCTCGAGGATGGTTCGCAACTCTGGCTGGACGACCTGGCCGTACGACGCCCGGTCGGAATCGACTTGCCGTTCTCATTCGTCTACGGCGGTGAGCCCTCGCCGAAGCTCGTGCCCACCTGGCGCCGGACCTTGAAGGAAGAGAAGACAACCGATGCCAGGATTTGCCGTACCTTGACGCTGACTGATCCGAAAACCGCGCTGCAGGTACGTGCGGTCTGCACGGTCTACACCAACGCGCCGGGCGTGGATTGGACGCTGCACTTCACGAACACCGGCACGCAGGACACGCCGATCCTGGAACAGGTGAAAGCGGTTGACGTGCAAGTGACAGGGGGTTTGGGACGCGGTGCAGTGCTGCACAGGCTCAAGGGCAGCACCTGCGCAGCTGACGACTGGCAGCCGTTCGACGAGGACCTCTTGCCTGGCAGGCGGATTGAATTCGGCGCGGTGAATGGTCGTTCGTCGGCAGATTGCCCATTCTTCAACCTCGACTGGGGCAGTGGTGGCGTCGTGACGGCCGTGGGCTGGTCAGGTCAGTGGCGCGGCTGTGTGGACCAGATCCAGGCAGGCGATCTACGTGTCCAAGCGGGCATGCAGAACCTGCGGCTCAAACTCCGGCCAGGCGAGAGCATTCGCGGCCCGCGGATCCTGCAGCTCTACTGGTCGGGGAACGACCCGTCTCCTGCGTACAACCTTTTCCGGCGGACTATGCTGAGCCACGTTGTGCCAAAGATCGACGGAAAGCCGGTCATGCCGCCGATCGCGCACCTGAGTACCGCGTTCTACGAGATGAATGGCAGCACCGAGGCAAACGTCCTGTCGCATCTGGAGGCCATTCAGGGGCTCGGGTTTGAGATGTTGTGGCTGGATGCGTACTGGACGCGGGACGGCTTTCCGGCCGGAATGGGGCACTATGGCTTTCCTCTCCAGCGGGCCGAACCGCCGGATCGGTTCCCACACGGGTTGCGGCCGGTGGGCGATCGCGCTCACCAGGCAAGCATGGGCTTCCTGATGTGGTTTGAGCCGGAGCGGGTGGCGCGAGGGACAGCGCTGGCCAGGGAGCACCCGGAATGGGTCATCTCTCCCGGCGGCGACGGTAGCGGGCTCTACAATCTCGGGATTCCGGAGGCCCGCGAGTACATGACCCGCTATCTCCAGACGGCGATCGGGGAATACGGGATCGACTGCCTTCGCATCGACTACAACATCGACCCGCTGGCTTTCTGGGAATTCCTTGACAGGAACGACCCGGAGCGCGTCGGGATGGGTGAGATTCGCTACGTCGAGGGCCTGTACGCCCTATGGGACAACATCCTGAAGACATACCCGCGCTTGCTCATCGACAACTGCGCCAGCGGTGGGCGGCGGATCGATCTCGAGACCTGCTCGCGATCGATCCCGCTGTGGAGAAGCGACAACACCTGCGACATGCTGGACGGCAAACCGGACGTCGTTCTTCAGGCCGCCATCAAGAACCAGGTGATGAGTGCCGGACTGAATCGGTACGTGCCATTCAGTACGGTCGGGCAGATGGGGGCGACGCCGTACCTGTTCAGAAGCGGCTTTAATGCGGGGATCGCCTTTGCGGAGGACTGCCGGCCGGCCGGGTATCCGCGCGAGCTGCTGAAACAGGGCATTGCCGAAGGCAAGCGGATCCGCAAGTACTACGCCGGCAACTTCTACCCGCTATCAGAGGTAACAACCAAGACCACAGACTGGTGTGTCCTGCAGTACCATCGGCCGGTCGAGCAGGACGGGATGATTGTGGCCTTTCGCCGGCACCGGTCGCCGTATGCCAGTTACGTGTGCGATCTTCACGAGATCGACCCGGCGGGCGAGTACGAGGCCACACAGGCCCGTACCTACGAGACGTCGCCCCCGGCCCGAACCGCGGGATCGGCGTTGCAGCGGTTCAAAGTCGAAACAGACGAGCACCCGGGCTCGGTGCTGATCGAGTATCGGAGAGTGAAATGAAGCCTGGACACCCAGGCCAGGAATGGCAGGTTTGGCTTTCGGAGGAACACAATCGGGCACGCAACCTTCTCAGTCGCCATGGGTCACCTCCCGGCCCATATCGGCCAAGGCCACCAAGGACGACTGACCCGCGCAGGATTGTACCGGTTAGTCTGGGCGTCCCACAAGCTGACCGAGCCGGACAGGTTCACGACGGCCAGGGACTCACCGTCGGGCAGGTAGGGCAAGATGTACCGGATGCCGGGGGATCGCCGGACCGCAAAGCCCTCGCGGGAGGCTTTGGGCTCCGTATTCCAGAGCCAGACCGAGCCGTCTTTGCATCCGGTGACCAGGCGATGGCTATACGGGTAGAAGGCCAGCGCGAACATGTCGTCAGCATGGGCCGGGAAGTCCCGAAGCCTCGCACCGTCAGGCAGAGACAAAATGTGAACCCTGCCGTGCACGTCGCCGACGGAATCGTTCGGCTACGATGCGGACGGCAACCTGACGACGGACGGGACGTTCACATGCGTCTGGGACGCCGAGAACCGGCTGACGGAGGTCTACCCGACCAGTCCGAGCCAGGGCTCGAAGAAGCTGGTGTTCACGTACGACTACATGGGCCCTGTGACCGGGGTGGTCTCGACCACGCCCCTGCGCACCCGGCACATCTACAATGGCCTCAAGGTCATCCAGGAGCACACGGTCACCGGCAGCGGCGGCATACAGCCGTCGAGACCCTCTCCATCCTGGGGGTGGTACCAAAGTGGACTCCAGCGCCCGCGTACACCTGTGGCTGCAGGAAGGATACCGGCGGTGGACGACGAGCAATGGGATTTGGGTGCCGGGACTCGATATCGATGGTCACGGCTTGCTCGTCGATTGGCTGATCTGTGCCGGAAACGGGGCAGGCAGACCGCCTCTTATGAAGTCCTCAAGCACCGTTGACCTCCGCTGACAAGCGAGGCGCCAGGTTACTCGGGTCCGACATGTTAGCCAAGGCTCAGGGCTGCGTCCGGCTGGATTCTAGGTCGTGCCCGGATGCCCCTGCGTCGCAAGCGTGCTCGGCCATGATGAACTTGATCGGCGGTATCTCGAACCGCCCGCAGACACGGTCGTACCGCACCCACTCCAACGCGCCGACTGGCAAATTCACTGGGCTGCGGGCAGTCAGCTGGCCTACAGTAGGCCATGGTTCAAGTCGGCTTCGTATGGGCTGACGGGTTTCTTAAACAGGAGAGCGTGAATGCGTAGACTTCTGATAGGGGCGGCGGCGTGTGGTGCGCTGGCCTCGGCGGCGCTGGCCGCTCCAACCCTTGACGGCGCGCGTGATGCGGCTTACGGTCCTCCGAAGGCGGTGCAGACCGTGCAGACCAACTTCGGCGACGCGAACCCTAACGGCGGCAGCGAGCTCGACGCGGCCTATGCCCGCATCGAAGGTGGTACCCTGTACCTGATGCTGACCGGCAACCTCGAGAACAACTTCAACAAGCTCAACGTCTTCTTTGACTCGCAGGCCGGCGGCCAGAACGTCCTGCAGAACGACGCCTTGAACGGTGGCAACAACCCCGAGAACGACGGCTGGGCGGGCAAGCATTCTGGCTTCACGTTCGACACGGGTTTCCAGGCCGACTACATGCTGATCCTGCGGAACGGCAACTTCGGGGGCGACCGTTTCGAGATCGACTTCGCCACAATCGGCGGCGGCGTCGGTGCGTTCCAGGCCGCCGTGAACGTGTTCGGTGGCTCACTGACCGGCTCGAACGCCAACGCCTTGCCGAACGGCATCGGCGTCGCATACGATCGCTCGAACGCCGGTGGCGTCACCGGGGGTACTGGGGCTGCTGACCAGTCCGCTGCGGCAGCCGTGACGACCGGCATCGAGCTGTCGATCCCGCTGTCGGTAATCGGCAGCCCGGCCGGCGCGTTTGCCATCTCCGCAATGATCAACGGCAGCAACCACGACTACCTGTCGAACCAGTTCCTGGGCGGGCTAACACCGCCGCAAGGCAATCTCGGCGGCGACGGTACGGGCGGCTTCAACGGAACAGTCGGCCAGATCAACCTGAACAACTTCGCTGGCGAGCAGTTCTTCGTCGTACCCGAGCCGGCCAGCCTGGCCCTGCTCGCGCTGGCGGGGGTGGCGCTGCTGCGCCGTCCGGCGGGCACGCTTCCGCCGCTACGCTGACGGTGATGACCTACAACCTGAAGTTCGCCAGCACCAATCCGCCCAACGCATGGCCCACGCGCCGGCCGCTCATGCGCGAGGTCATCCGGCAAATCGCCCCGGATGTCTTCGGCACCCAGGAAGGACTTTACGAACAGTTGAAGGACCTCGCCGTCGATCTGCCGGAATACGATTGGATCGGCCTGGGCCGCAAGGGCGGCAGCCGAGATGAGTTCATGGCGGGGTTCTTTCGCAAGGCGCGGCTGGAGCCGCTGACATTCGATCACTTCTGGCTCTCCGACATGCCGGAGGTCATCGGATCGAACACGTGGGGCACCAAACACCCCCGCATGGTCACGTGGGTGAAGTTCCTCGACCGGCAGACGCAGCAGGAGTTCTACCTCTGGAACACCCATTTCGACAACGACCTGCAGACGGCGCGAGAGAAAGCCGCCCCGCTGGTCCGCAAACGGATCGCCGCACTGGAGACCACGCTGCCGGTGATCCTGACGGGCGATTTCAATGCCGCCGGCGGCAGGAACCAGGCCCACAAGATCCTGACCGAGGACGGTTTCCTCTCGGACAAGCGGGTGACGGCCAAAGCGCACAAGGGCGAAGATCTCGACACGTCCAACGGGTTCAAAGCCATCCGGCGAAACGGCGCGCGCATCGACTGGATTCTCACGCGCGGCGAGTTCACGGTGGACACCGCCGAGATCGTGACCTTCTCGCGCGACGGCCAGTTTCCGAGCGACCATTTCCCAGTCGTCACCTGGCTCCGGGTGGGCGCGTCCAATTAGTTCCAGAAAGGCGAAATGGCTGGATACCTCCTCGTCCCGAACGGGAAGGTCCCCGACACTTACAACGCGGGGTTCTCCAGGTATGTCGCCGCCTGGCCGTTGTTGGACCAGTATCCTGGGCAACGTTTTCAGACCGGCCTGTTTGGCACCTGGATGTTCGCCTGGAAAGAACCTGCACCTCCCATCAGACTCTACTCCGACATCGAGGGCGGCCTGGGCTGGTGGCGGGACACGGAGTATGCCACGGAGACGCCCAAATTCGTCATGGGCGGCGTGGCGCCGAGTTTTAGCGAGTGGGCCAACGGACCGGGGGCCGGCAGGGGCAGAGAACATCTTCCTTCCCTGTGGGACAAACGGCGAATCACGGCTCGTGCATCACATCACTTCCTACAAGAAGAAGGCGCCCTGGGATGCGGTGTAGACCTGGTTCGACGGTGGTGCCGAGGCCAGCGGCGCCAGTCGTCCTGAAGGGGCCATCCTGCATCAGTCCACGGGCAAAGGAGGAACCACCTGGAGGTTCTATCCTGACGCTACTCCCAAGAAAGAGAAGGTGCCCGTGGCGTGGAATTCCTTCGCGACGCCGATGGCGGCGGACACCAATACCTTTGGCTATCGCTGGGATCGCGAATTCGTGAAGCAGACCGATTTCAAGCCTGGTCCGCTGGTGAAGATTCCCGAGTGTTTCCACCTGGTGAAGGGCGGTGTGAAACCACAAGAGGTTCCGGTGCGGGCGGAAGAGGTTCCGGCGGAAACGGCTTTGACCACGGCGCGCTTCGAGCGCCCCAGTGGGAGGCGCCTCAAAACCTATGTCGAGCCCGGGAATGCGCCGAGTTGCTGGAGAAAGCCGGGCCTCAAAGCCGAACCATTTCAGGCTTACCCGGGGGACGGCAGCGTGGTCACCTACTACTGGTATCGCTTCGCCGATCAACCGGCCCTGCTCAACGCCGACATGACGGCTCAGGAGCGGGAGACCCTGCAGGCGCGCGTGGAAAAACTCCACCGGAGATGGAAAAAAGGCCGGGACTACCTGGCGCCACCCGCGTTTGGTAAACTAGCGGAACTCGACCCGGCCCTGATTGTTGTTCCGCCGCCGGGCCTGGAGATCGGTCACGTTCCCATCGTCACCCGACAAGCAGCGAGAGAGTAGAACTGCCGAACTCGACGTGCACTATGAAACACACAATTCAACTCATCCCTTTGTTCCTTCTGGCCACGTTGCCTGCGGTCCCCTGTGCCGCTGCGGCGACGAAGCCGGTGCGCATATTCATCCTCGCCGGACAATCCAACATGGAGGGAGCCGGCCAGGTCAAGGCCGACCCGAAGCGCAACGGCGGCAAAGGCTCGCTCGAGTTCCTGGTGAAGGATGCCGCCACGGCAAAGCGCTTCGCACCGCTCGTGGATTCGACCGGGCAGTGGTGCACGCGCGACGACGTGTGGATTACCTCATCGGCGAAGCGATGAAACGGCTTCTTGGCGTCAAGTGATGTTCTGCCGAAACGACGGAGTGATTGCCATGAAACACCTCCTCGCCGCCATTCTCTGCGTGCGGTGCGCTGCCGCCCCTCAACTCCGCGCTGCCATGGCCGTTGTCGCGCCCCTCACTGCCCTGCTGCTCGCGCCGCTGGCCGGGCTGCACGCCGCCGACGCACCCAAGCCGGCCAGCAAGCCGAACATCCTCATCCTGCTCGCTGATGACATGGGCTATGGCGATCCCGGCTGCTACAATCCGAAATCCAAAATCGCGACGCCCCACATCGACCGACTGGCCAGGGAAGGGATGAAGTTCACGGATGTTCATGCGCCCGGCCCGCTATGCCATCCCTCGCGTTACGGGCTGCTGACGGGACGTTATCCGTTCCGCACTGACATCTCGCGGTGGCCAAAGCAGCCGTTGATCGAGCAAGGGCAGGTGACCATCGCGTCGCTGCTCAAGTCGCGAGGGTATCGCACCGCGATGGTGGGGAAGTGGCATCTCGGTTTTCGGGAGGATGGCTACGACAAGCCGCTGCCCGGCGGACCGGTGGCGTGCGGATTTGACACGTATTTCGGCCTGCGCGCCTCCACCGACATCCCGCCGTATTTTTTCATCCGGGGAGACCGCGCCGTGACACCACCGACGGATCACATCGAGGAACACCACTCGCAGGGATGGTCGTCAAACCAAGGGGAATTCTGGCGAGAAGGCGGCATCGCGCCCGGCATGGCCCTCAAGGAGGTGCTGCCCCGATTGACCGACGAAGCCCTTCACGTCATCGACTCGCAGGTCAGGGCCAACCAGGACGGCCGAAAACCTTTCCTGCTCTACTTCGCCCCCACAGCCCCGCACACCCCGTGGCTGCCCTCGCCGGAATTCGTGGGCCAAAGCGGCGCCGGCATGTATGGCGACTTCACCATGATGGTGGATGTGGAAATCGGGCGCATTCTCGCCGCGTTGGACAAGTGCGGACTGGCCGAGGACACGCTCGTCATTTTCACTTCGGACAACGGCCCCACCTGGTATGAAGCCGACGTGGAAAGGCTGGGGCACGCCTCTGCCGGCGGATGGCGCGGCATGAAGTCGGACGCTTGGGAAGGCGGACATCGCATGCCGTTCATCGTGCGTTGGCCGGGTCGGGTCAAGGCCGGGACGGTGAGCGAGCAGACGATTTGCCTCACAGATCTGCTCGCGACTTTCGCGGAGATTTGTGGTGCAACCCTTCCAAACGATGCGGGGCCGGACAGCTTCAGTTTCCTGCCGGTGCTGAAAGGCGTGCAGCCCGCCGACAAACCCATTCGTGCGCCCATCGTCATGCACGCCGGAAGTGCCGCGTCCATGATGATGATCCGATCCGGCGATTGGAAGTTGATCAACGGACTCGGCTCCGGCGGCTTTACCAAACCCAGTACCATCAAGCCCAAACCCGGCGAGCCAGCGCTGCAGCTTTATAACCTCCGCACGGATCCTGCCGAGACGACGAACCTTGCCGCCAAACACCCGGACAAAGTCAGAGAGCTCCAGTCCGCCATGCAGGCAATCGTCGAACGCGGGAGGAGCCGGTGAATCCCATGACCTCACCCAGCTCCTCGCTGGTAGTCCGGCTTCGAGAAAGGTCTCGGAGCCAGAGTAAGCTAGTTCTAATGTGCAATATGAAGCACACGGATAAGGGGTTTGCGCCAGGCAACCTGCGAGAGGAGGATGTGAGCGAGCTGCATCACTGAAACCTTTCATTGAGACGCTGTGGACCCTTGACGTTTCAGGCGCGCGGACGCTCGGGTTAGACGTGCCCTGCAAATGCTGAAACGTCAAGGGTGGAACGAGCCCACCCGGGAGAACGTAGCCAGCACCTAGAAGTAAGTCTTGCGTGGCGCCTAGCGGCCCTGCTGCCGTACCAAGTGAAGCCGCCGAACACGAGGATGACCACGAGGAGGAATCCCACCCCGTAAGCATTTCGTTTGCCGGCGCCGGGCTGGCCGGATGCCCTGCCTCGCGACAATCCAGCCCTGCGTCCCGGATCACGCGGAAGGTCTTCTTACGTTCCGCCGGCGAGAGCTTCGTGTCGGTCCCTTCCCGCAGGCGGCACACATGGTAGGCCCCGTGAACACCCGCTGCCCAGAGTTCACTGGCTAGCACATCAAGGTCGTGGAGACCGAACGGCTCTGAAGTAGATATCCGAGCCAATGGCAACGCTTTCCACCAAGCCGTCCCGCGATAGGTGGTCCAGCTGCTTGATGACCTCGTTCCGATGGAAACCATGCACCGCCATCATGTCCTCGATCGTGCATGGACGACGACTCAACATAACCAGGATGCGGTCGGCGCTGAAGTCCGGCCGTTCGCCCAGCGGCGATTGCCCATAATCGTCAACAACCTCGGCGGACGGATCGAACAGCTGCGCCAACTCGGCCAGTTGCTCGCGCGGCACCGGTTCGGCGAAGGCCTCGGCCGGCGGGCGGGTCACCGTGTTCAACTGAACCCGGTCGGGGCGGATCCGTTTCGTCCACGCGGCGATACTCTCCACCCGTTCGAGCTGGGCCGTCCAGGGCGCCACGACGAGCACCTCCAGCCAATACGCTCCGCGGTACTCCTCGCCGAACGCGATCAGACCCTCCACGATACGCTCGAATGAAAGCGATTCGTGGGGACGGTTGACCTGCCGCAGGCAGCACTCATCACCAACGTCGAGGGAGGGAATGACGAGATCGGCGCGCAGAAGGTCGCGCCGAACGTCTTGACGCCAAAGGAGCGACCCGTTTGTCAGCACCGCCACCGGAACGTCGGTGGTGCATTTCACACGGTCGATTAGTTCTCCCAGGCCCACATGCAGAGTGGGTTCGCCCGATCCGCTGAACGTGATGTAGTCCGGCCCATCGTGAAGGCATTGCCTCAGCTCATCGAGGACAGGCTCCCACGTCAACCACTCCCGCCGCTCGACGGTCTTACAGGTGGTTCGACCAAGCTGGCAGTAGATGCAGTCGAAGGAACAGGTCTTGAAGGGAACAAGGTCGATGCCCAGCGAAAGACCAAGCCGACGCGACGGTACCGGTCCGAAAACGTGTTTCATCGCATGGCCTCCCGACAAAACGCACCCCGTTCCGCCGGCACGAGCCTCATACCGGGGACGGGTTCCATGGAGCACTGGGCCTTGGTCCATGCTCACACCGCGTCGAGCGCACCGCGGTCAAGTTCCGACCGGATACTCGCCCACAGATTCCGAACATCCATCGCCACCCCGTCATCACGAGCCTCCACGATGGCGCGGCCCTGAACCTGGGCGGCCGTGAAGGCCCGGTCGTAACGGATCCGGCCGGCCACGAGGATCGAGTGTGAACGGCAGAAATCCTCGATCCGCTCGGCGACCTTCGGGTTGATGTCCCACTTGTTGATGCACACGGCCAGTGGCATGTCGAAATGGCGAGTGAGCTCGACGACCCGCTTCAGATCATGTTCACCGCTGGGCGTCGGCTCGGTCATCTTCTCCAGCGTCGCCGGGGGCCGTGCGATGAAGTCGCCGCCGCACGACGCGGGGTTCTCTCGACACGCAGGTGTCATGTTCGAATCGTCGCGCAAGAGTGACATCCGTGTACGCTCCGGAGCTTGAGTACGACGACACACCCGCTTCAGCCGATCTCAGTCTTGCTTGGTTTGCTCCGACTCCAACGCCGAGATTCGCTGCCGAAGCTGCTCCAGAGTCTGCTCCAGATGGCCGGCTTGTTCCTTCAGCATCCGCACCTCTTCGGTCGGCGCGGGCGCAGGGCCGAGGGGCACGACGCCAGGCACTTCCTCGCGAGCCCAGAACGGGTAGCCGGTCGCATAGAACTGGTGTCGCCACCCGTGTCGACCGCCACCTCGCCCTCGGCCGAAACCACCCATCCCCCGGCCGCGCCCCGGCATCGGATTCATGAATCCGGGCACCGTATATCCCGCGCAGTAGCCCGCATTTCGGCCTGTCATCGGCCCCATTCCCATCGGTCCGGTTCCATCACCTGCTGGCATGTCTGTATCTCCATTCAGGGTTTCTCATTGTTCATCCGGGTCTCGAAGCGGTCACCCAATGACCGCTTCAACCCGCCCGGCATCCCCCCAACGTCAGTTCTCCGGGCGATTCCCTCTCATGCGTCGGCCTCCTCGCCCTCTGCCACAGCCCGGACTATCCTCTTCCGAGCAGCCGTCGCCGCGTCCCCCGCGGAATCTCCGTCGCCGACAACAACCAGGCATACGGAAGACGTCGTTTTCCAGGTCGCCCTGCAGAAACGACCGGATCACATCGTTGACCTGCCCGCATATCTCGGAGATCACCCGCACTCCGACCGCATTCAAGGCGGCCTCGACAGGCCACGAAATCGCTCCGCAGATGAGAATCCCCGCTTCAAGCTGGGCCATTTGTTGGGCTCGCCTGACGGGATCGTTCGTCGTCGGCAGAGCGATCTCCTGTCGCCGGAGCTCGCGCGACTCCTCCACATCGATCAACAGCAAGTTCGTTGCCACGTCGAAGACGGGAGAGACGCGATCCTGCCACTGAGGGATAGCCACCTTCATCACCCTACGCAGACACAGAATACATGCCAGATCGCGTTCAAACCGGCATATCGACATAAGTAATTGATATGAATTACATTATGGTTTATTAGGCTTCGGCCGACAACATTGGCTAACGTTGCACAATGAAATCCTGATCAGCTTCTCAGTATTGCATTTCGCATAGCTATCGCTACCATCAAGAACATGAGTTCGCAAACAACGCCGCTGAAGGCCGCGAAGGTGCCGGAATCGCAAAGCGTCATTCTCGATTCGATCAACGAGGGCGTCTTCACCGTCGACATGGGTTGGCGGATCACGGCCTTCAATCAAGCCGCCGAGCAGATCACCGGCATCGACCGGCAGGACGCCCTGGGTCGACCATGCTGTGAGGTGTTTCGAGCGAGTATCTGTGAGAGCGCCTGTGTCCTGCGGCGAACCCTGACTACCGGCAAGCCGATCGTGAACGCCACCGCCCACATCGTGAGCCACACGGGACTGCGAATCCCGATCCGAATCTCCACCGCTCTGCTCAAGGACGGTGACGGGACGGTGATCGGGGGCGTGGAGACATTTCAGGATCTCAGCCAAATCGAGCAGTTGCAGAAGGAACTCGAGGCCCGCTACACCTTCGAGGACATCGTCGGCCGAAGCTCGGCGATGACCAACCTGTTCCAGATGCTCCCGCAGATCGCCGAAACCGACAGTACCGTACTGATCGAGGGAGCCAGCGGAACAGGCAAGGAGCTGTTCGCCCGGGCGATTCACAACCTGTCACGCCGCAAGAAAAAGCGGTTCGTGGCCATCAACTGCGCGGCTCTGCCGGATACGCTGCTGGAATCGGAGCTTTTCGGCCACAAAGCAGGCGCTTTCACGGACGCCCGCAAGGACAAACCCGGCCGGTTCGCTCTCGCGGACGGCGGCACCATCTTCCTCGACGAGATCGGTGATATCTCCGTGGCGATGCAGGTGCGACTGCTTCGGGTCCTGCAGGAGCGATGCATTGAGCCTCTGGGCTCGCTCGACCCGATCAAGGTCAACGTGCGCGTCCTCGCGGCGACCAACAAGGATCTGGTCAAGCTGGTTCGCGCGGGCAAGTTCCGAGAGGACCTGTTCTACCGAATCCGCGTGGTGCATTTGAAACTGCCCAGTTTGCGCCAGCGGCGCGAGGACATCCCCCTGCTGATCGAACGCCTCGTGGCCAAGTTCAACCGATTGCAGGGCAAAGACATCCTCGGCGTATCGAATGAAGTACTGGCCCGGCTGATGGAGCACGAGTATCCGGGCAATGTCCGTGAGTTGGAGAACATCATCGAGCAGGCGTTCGTTCTCTGCCGTGGTGGGGTAATCGAACTACACCACCTTCCGCCCGAACTGCGTCCGGCGCCGGGCGCTTCAGGCAGCGAGACCGGCAGCCCAACTACGCTGGAAGCAATGGAGCGGCTGCTGATCGCCGAGGCTCTTCGCCGACAACAGGGCAACCGCAGAAAGGCCGCCCGTGATCTGGGGATCGATCCCAGCACCCTGTTCCGCAAGCTCAAGAGTCTCAAGATCGATCTGCCGCCGGCCGATGGGCGAAGCCGCCCCCGGTAACATTGCACTTTGCAATACAACCCGGCTCTCCTCCGGAATAGCGAAGGCATGCACCGCCAGCATCAATTGGACCATAACCGTCGACCAAATCGTTAGTTAAGAATCACCACCCGGTGTGGCGACCGCAATGGAACGGCGTATGCCGTGTGGACTCACGTTCGTGAAGGACGAAAGGAACCCCATGCGTATCGTCATAACCGCCCGTGATCCGGAGATGGGCTCTCTGGTTGACCCGCATTTCGGCCGTGCCCACTATCTGATGGTCGTGGACACCGAGACCGGCGAGCACACCGCAGTGAACAACGCCATCAACCTCAACAGCACCCAAGGGGCGGGCATTCAAACCGGCAAACGGGTGGTCGATCTGGGCGGCACGGCGGTCATCAGCGGCCATATCGGCCCGAAGGCGTTTTCGACGCTCAAGGCCGGGGGGGTGGCGGTCTACTCCGGAGCGTCGGGCACGGTGAGTGAAGCCGTCGAGCAGTTCAAATCCGGTCTGTTGAAGCAGGCCGTGTCCGCGGATATGAGCGGGCACCACGCATAGGCAGGATCCAGTGATACCGGGTACCCGGTCCGGTTTCTCCGGGGACGAAACGACAGAATGAACGGACTGACCTTCATGAGCCAGACATGCTCCCATGGGACCGAATTGGACGAAGCCCAACGACAGCGTGAAGAGGCGATGCTGACTGAGCGGATGAACCAGATCCGCCAGAAGATCGTGGTCATGTCGGGAAAAGGTGGGGTCGGCAAGAGCACCGTTGCGGTCAACCTGGCCCTGGGCCTATATCGAGCGGGTTTCTCGGTCGGGCTTCTCGACGTCGACATACACGGCCCGAGCGTTCCGCAACTGCTGGGACTCCGCGAGCAGGGAATCCACATGAGCGAAGGCGAGATGCAGCCACTCCAAGTACTCGACCGGCTGCGCGTGATGTCCATCGGCTTTCTGGTTAGAAACGCCGAGGATGCAGTGATCTGGCGCGGTCCAATGAAGTACAGCGTCATCCAGCAGTTTCTGCGAGACACTGGTTGGGGACGATTGGACTACCTGGTCGTGGACTCGCCGCCGGGAACGGGAGATGAGCCGCTGGCCGTCGCCCAACTGGTGGGCAAGCCCGCGGTCGCCGTTCTGGTGACGACGCCGCAAGACCTGGCGGTCAGCGATGTGCGTCGATCGGTGAGTTTCTGCAAGGCGGTCGGCCTACCGGTCTTGGGCATTGTCGAGAACATGAGCGGCTTTGTCTGCCCATCGTGTGGTCACCACATCGACATCTTCAAGACTGGTGGAGGCGAGACACTGGCTTCGGAGATGAACGTACCGTATCTGGGCCGAGTCCCGATTGACCCCAGCGTCGTCTCGGTCGGCGACACCGGCTATTCCCTCGCACAAGCCACAGCCGCCGACAACTCGCCTTTCCGACCCGTGATACAAGCCGTGCTCGATCGTACGCGAGCCGGCCGGATTGAATTGAAGGTGATTCAGTAGTCTCTGACAGGAGTACAGATGAAGATCGCGATTCCGGCTGCCGGCGGACAGTTGTGGGCCCATTTCGGGCATTGTGAGCAATTCGCCATCCTCGAGGCCGACCCGGCCACACGGAGCGTGACCAAGACCGAGTTCCAGACGCCGCCGCCGCATGAACCCGGCGTGCTGCCTTGCTGGCTACACAACCTTGGCGTCAACGTGGTCCTGGCCGGCGGCATGGGCACCCGAGCTGTCGATCTGCTGGCTCAGAACGGCATCCAGGCGATCCTCGGCGTGCCCGCGATGGGCCTTACGGAACTCGCCGAGGCCTACTTGAACGGCCAGCTCACCTCGGGGGCAAGCGCGTGCCAGCATCATGGATGTGGAGATGAACACCATCACTGAACTGAGCCGACGGTGCCATCGCTCGTGCGTGGTGTGCGGTGGTGACCGGCCCGACGGTCTGGGCCTGCGTTTCGAGCGAAGGGACGACGGGAGTGTGGTCGCCGAGTTCGATTGCGGTGCGACGTTCCAGGGCTACCCCGATCGCATGCACGGCGGTGTGACCGCCCTGCTCCTCGACGCCGCCATGCCACATTGCCTTTTCGCCAAAGGCGTCGTCGGACTCACCGCCAAGCTCTCCGTTCGCTATCACCGCGCGGTGTCGGCGGGCGTGCCGGCCGTCGTTCGCGCCCGAATCGTGGACAGCAGAACGCCGCTCTACTACCTCAAGTCCGAGGTCCTGCAGAAAGGCGGCATCCGCGCGACTGCGAAGGCCACCTTCTGGGATTCGGCTTGCGCGGACGTCGCCCCCGAACTCGATCCCGATTCAGAAAGGTGACACAGCGTGGTCAAAGGCCTGTCCATTACGGTTCTGGTGGAGAACACGGCCAACCGGGGCGGCCTGCTGGCCGAACACGGCCTGGCGTTCTGGGTCGAGGTGAACGACCGGTGCATCCTGTTTGACTCCGGCCAAGGCATGGCCCTCACCCACAATGCCGCCAAGCTCGGCATCGACTTGTCCACGGCAACCGAAGTGGCACTCAGCCACGGCCACTACGATCACACCGGAGGGCTGTCGGTGGCGATGCCGGCATTCAACCGGACGACGGTTTACGCCCATATGGCGGCATTTTGCGACCGGTTCGTGAAAGAATCGGACGACGGCTTCCGGTCCGTCGGCTCACCCATCGAGTCCTTCGATTGGCTGGGCAAACATGTCTGTAGAGTCGTTCCCACGCGCATGCACCCCGTCGAATTGAGCGAGGGAGTATGGCTCACCGGCCAGATCCCGCGCCAAAATGACTTCGAGGACGTTGGCGGCGCGTTCTATCTCAACTCTGCGTGCACTGAGCCCGACGCGATCGTCGACGATCAAGCCCTGTTCGTGCAGACAGGTAACGGCGTCGTTGTCCTGTTGGGCTGTGCCCACGCTGGAGTAATCAACACGGTTGACTACATTGGTAGATTGGCTGGGAATTCCCGAATCCACGCGGTCCTCGGAGGAATGCACCTGCTGCACGCGAATGAGCGGCGTCTGAACCAGACCGTGCAGCGGCTGCGCGATCTGGACGTCCAGCGAATCGGGTTGGCCCATTGCACCGGCTTCGGCCCCATGGCCAGGCTCTATCACGAGTTTCCATACCGGTGCTTCCATTGTGTGACCGGTATGCGAATCGAGTTCGACTGACCCTACGGGATGGAGTAACGACTATGTCCGCGACTTATGAGCAGAACCTCCGCCGATTGTCAGATGCGGCCGCGAAACACGGCTTGGTTCTGAACCCGGACGAGGCCAGAGTCCAGAAGGTCGTCGGCCTCATGGCCGAGAACTACGACGCAGTCGGCGAGTGGGTCTGCCCATGCAAGCAGCAGCACAAGCCGGCGCAGAAGGGAATGGACAAGATCTGTCCGTGCCCGGAATGGCTCGACGAAATCGCGAAGGACGGCCACTGCTTCTGCCGGTTGTTCTTCGCTCAGGTGTGAGATAATGAGGCCAGTTGCCGCATTGATCCGCAAACAGGGAGTCGATGAACGGCGGGTAAGCGGCACGAACCAGCGCGACCATGGCCCTGCGAATGAAACCGATCGGCGTCATCCACTCGCCCTATGCTGAAGCGGCAGGCACTCCAATCCAATCCGTCTATGCGGAAGGAACGGAGGGTACGGTCGAGGTCTTCACGCCCTTCGTCGAGGGACTGGCCGACCTGGGAGGATTCGACCGGGTTTGGCTGTTGTATTGGTGCCATCGATCCGGCAATCCGCGAATGCGGGTGATTCCCTACCGGGATACGCGCGAACGCGGCGTGTTTGCGACAAGGGCCCCCGCTCGCCCCAATCCCATCGGCCTTTCCTGTGTTGAGCTGGCATGCATCGATAGGCACGTCCTGCACATCAGGAATCTGGACATCCTCGATGGCACCCCGTTGTTGGACATCAAGCCCTATGTCCCTGCGTTCGACAGCTTCCGGACGGGCCGAACCGGTTGGCTGACCGAGGAGGGAACAGGACGGACGATGGCGGACGAGAGATTCCATCGCAGAACGGAATAGACTGTCTCGGGCAAGGAGAACGGATATGTCGAGGTATCGGCAGCGAGCAAGCGATGGCGATAGGGTACCCCGGCTTCGATACAACCCGGCAACAGCACGTCCAGCTCTCGGGATCCTGGTCTTTCTGGTAGGGAGCATGCTGCTGCCTGTTTCAGTTGAAGCAGCGTCTGCAGGCACCATGCCACAAGCCGCGTCGCAGGGCACGAACACGACTGGCCCAGCCGGAGCCCAAGCAACACGGCCCACCTCGACCAGGCCGGCAGACCGCGCAGCAGCAGTCCGGTCAGTTGCAGCCCGCGTGGGGCTCGGTGAAGGAGATGCGGTCGCCGACATAGGGGCCGGCAATGGGCAGGACAGTTGGGTTTTTGCCGAGATCGTCGGACGCTCGGGAGTCGTCTATGCCGAGGAGATCACCGACGAATTGGTGAAATCACTGAGAGACAAAGCCGAGGAGAAACGGCTTTCGCAGGTCCGGGCCGTGCGAGGGCAGGTTGACGACCTCGGCCAGATCGAGGCCCTTGACCTGGCCTACATGCGCTACGTCTACCACCACTTCTCCAAACCCCGAGAGATGCTTCGGGCCATCTGGCGGGCCCTAAAGCCCGGGGGATGTCTCGTCGTGGTCGATCGCGAGCCAGGCACACTGAAGGACTGGGCATCCCGCGAAGAGCGGAGGGATAAGCACCATTGGACGGGTGAGACGACCGTGATTCGTGAAGCCCGCGAGGAGGGTTTTCGGGTTGTTGGCTGCGCCGAGGACTGCTGCGAGTTGCCTGAGCCGTTTGTGCTCATCTTCCAGCGTCCAAAGGGAACCAAGGTGCCCGGCGGCGACCCCGACCCTCTTCTTCCGCTGCCGGTCCAGGAGATTACGGGGCAATTCACGCCTTTGAGCCGCCCATATGAGCGGCCGGTCTTCATCGCGATGGGCCAGGCCCGCGAATTGATGTTCCCGATTATGCAGCAATCGACCGGACCGGGGCTGGATATCGTGCTCGAGGAGTGGGCGACGCAGAAAGACGAACGGCCGCCGCTTCCTCTCGGACTGTCCATGCCTTCTGTCCTGACGACGAACGGTGATCCGGGCCTGAGTACCGAGCCAATTGACGCAGTCTTCTTTCTGGATAGCTTTCACCTGTCATTCCACGGGAACACCCTGCTGACCCAACTCCGGGAAAGACTACGCCCGGATGGGTGTGTCTACATCCTGGATCGAGCGGCGACTCGGCCACTGAGCCGGCGGGGGGCGAGCCATCACAGGCAGATCGACCCGCTGCAGGTGAAAGACGAGTTGGCCGCAGTCGGGTACTTTCTATGGTTCGAGGGGCCGCCTCCCGCTCCTGACCGGTTTCTCCAGATCTACGGCACTAAGGGCCCGCAAAGAAATAACCTGAACGATTCTACCGTCGCGGCGAGACTATGTAGTTCCAATCGCCGTGAAACGGCTCTGGCCTGACGTGGAGTCGGCCCAGTTCTGCATCACTCACTTTGAGG
>JAGNEZ010000095.1 GCA_018003015.1 Phycisphaerae bacterium
GTCGGCCTCCGTGCGATCGCCGGCGTTGACCAGATTGCGGGCCATCTGGGTCAGGGCATCGACCACCGCGAAGATGGTCAAGGCTCCCTGCCGCTGGGCCGACTCGATGGCCTGCTTAGCCAGCTTCTGCTGGATGCCGCGTTGCTGCAGGACCTTCAGGGCCTCGTCGGCGTCGGTCCCGAGTCGGGTCTGCATCGCCTTGCGGACCACCTGGACGAAGCCATCCCGCCGCTGGTCCCGCTTTTCGACCAGGGCCCCCACCCGCCGGCGAATCTCGGCCAGTGAGTCGTGGACGTTGGCCGTGTGCTTGCGGGTGAACTCGGCCACCTCTACCGCGTCCCAGACGATGTGGTTCTGACAAATAGCCTGGAACCAGAACGTCTGGATGCCCACCGACCGCCGGCCGACCTCGGAGTTCCAGACGAAGAACCCCGGGGCGAAGGCCTCGCCGTCGATCTCCGCCCAGCCGGTCGGGTCGATCAGGAAACAGAACATGTCCTGCTCACCGCAGTACAGCCCCGTCCCCCCTTTCGGTCGCGATGTCGCCGGCGGATCTTCCCACGGGGGAAGGTCGTCGGCCGCGGCTGGCGGCCCCAGCCCCTCGGCGGCCTGCTGAGGCGGCTGGAAGTCGGTGGCGAATTCCCGCAGCATGGTCAGCACGTCGGCGTTGTAGAGCCGGGTGTAGGCCGTGCCGTGAATCGCTCGCACCGTCGTGCCTGCGGTCAGCACCTGCATGGGCTTGCCCTCGGTGGGCATCGTCTCCTGCAGGGCCCGGCTGGCGGTCTCCGGCGACAGCCGGTTGAGCGT
Organism: Phycisphaerae bacterium; assembly: GCA_018003015.1. Lineage (NCBI taxonomy): Bacteria > Pseudomonadati > Planctomycetota > Phycisphaerae > Phycisphaerae bacterium. The sequence goes on from JAGNEZ010000095.1 coordinate 808, forward strand.
GTCCTTGCTCACCCCGGCCAGCCGGCAAAGCTGGGAGAACGACCAGTCGTTCAAGTAGAACTCCCGGTCCATGTCGAAGCCCAGGACCACGGTGCCCGGCTGACAGTTGGGCCGCAGGTTCTGCGGGGCCGGCCAGTGCTCGGCCGCGTGTTGCTTCTCGTTCTGGCAAAACTGCCAGAGCTCGATCAGCGAACCGAAGCGTTCATCCGGGCTTCGGCGGAACAGTTCCTCACTTGCTCGGGTCAGATTCTGCATGATCATCTCCTTCGTGAAAAAGCGTCCGTAGACGCAACCTCGATACTCGACCTTGGTTGGCACCACCGGTCTCTCGTGTGGTGAATCAGGCCGCGGGCACCGAGGAACTGCCGATGCTCTCGATCAGGGTTATGCGATGGCGAGGCGGAAGCGTGATGTGAAAGCCGCGTCCCCTCCCCTACCGCCGGCGAGTCAGGTGAAAGAACACCGCGTTGATCAGAATGAAGATTCGCCAGCGCGATGGCAGGCGATGCTGTGGAAAGATGGCGTTGGCGGGGCATTCGTGAACGCACAAACCGCAATCGATGCAGAGTTCGGGGTCGATGTAGAGCATCGTGGCTCGCGACCAGGCGGGATCCGCCGGCGTCGGGCCGATGCAGTCCACCGGACAAATCGCCAGGCACGCGCCGCAGCGGGGTCCCCGGCAGGGTTGGGCAATCACGTGGGTCATCAGGTCATCCTCGTCTCAAGGGGTCAGGTGGAGGCATGACCCGCGAATAGAACCTCTCTGCGACGGGCCGACGTTGGCTCCGTCGAAACCGACAGTCAGCTTGCGTCGGACGGACTCGCCTGCTGGTCCAGGATCCAGGTGTGGACCTGGTCGATGGTCTTGGCCAGAAGCAGCAGGTCGTCGCGGCCGAAGCTGGACGTTTCCTTCCACTCCTCGCCGTCCTTGTAGATGCGGGCAAGGGTCACGTTGAAACGCGTTCCGTTGCTCGTGTCGTTGGCCCAAACCAAGGCCTTGATGTGGCCATGGCGGACTTCCTGAACGGGTCGATTGACTGACTTGGACATAAAGCACCTCCTTTAGAACCTGGGCAAGGTCATGGTCTCCCACCTGACAAGAGGGTTATGCGGACCTCGATGGCGGGTGTGACCTCCGCGATGGTTGGGTGGGCCCGGCAAGACGCCGCTTTGTTGGGCGGGGGCGGGTTGGTATCATGGATGTCATGGTTTTGTAACAGCGGGCGGAATCGAGACAGAACATCGGGAGCAGGAGCGAAAGAAGCCATGAGACGAGAATCCCGCACCAAGCCGGGGCTGGCCTTCGGTATCCTCTGTGTGTTGGCCGGCAGCCTGCACGCGGCTCCCTACACACTGATTGACCTCGGCGACATACCGGGTGGACAAGACTTCAGTTGGGCCCAGGACATCAACAACGCGGGTCAAGTCGCAGGCTTCAGCGAGGGCGCATCCGACTGGCGGGCGTTCCGCTGGAATAGCACGGCCGGGATGCAAGATCTGGGCACCTTGCCCGGCGGCGATGACTTCAGCTGGGCCTGGGGCATCAACGATGCGGGACAGGTCGTGGGTGGAAGCGGATGGGCCAACGAACAGGCATTCTTGTGGGAGAGCGGCCGTGGGATGCAGGGATTGGGAGCTCTACCGGGCACATCCGCCAGTCGAGCCCTCGGCATCGACAGCAATGGCCAAGTCGTGGGTTGGAGCGGAGAGCGGGCGTTCGTGTGGGATGGTGTCAATGGCATGCGGGACTTGAACACGGTGCTTGATGCCGGCAGCAGCGGCTGGACCCTTGAATCGGCGAATGCCATAAACGACCATGGCTGGATCATCGGCACTGGTCGCACTGCGACGGGCGTGCAATCGTTCCTGTACGACACGCTCCACGGGATTCAAAGCCTGTCCATCTCCGCCAACGCTATCAACGAGAACGGCTACGTCGTCGGGAGTGACGGCCAGCACGCCTTTCTCTGGGACAGCATGAGCGGGACGCACGACCTTGGTGACTTGCCCGGTGGGGATGATGTGAGTTGGGCTAACGCCATCAACGACGCCGGCCAGGTCGTGGGGGCTGGGACGACCGCAGTTGGCCAACGTGCGTTTCTGTGGGACAGCGTGAATGGTATGCGCGATCTGAACGCCCTGCTGGATGCCGGCGGCGAGGGATGGACACTCACCGAAGCGTGGGCCGTCAACGATCGAGGTTGGATTGTCGGCGTCGGGGAGAACCCTGGCGGAGCAGGCCATGCTTTTTTACTCGTGCCTGAGCCGGCGAGTCTAATCATGATGGCTGTCGGGCTGGGTGGGCTGGCTCGGCGTCGGCAGTTGGTTTTGTTCACCGAGCGGCCTGCACAGGAGCGAAAGAAGCCATGGGACGAGAATCACATCTGAAGGCGTTGGTTTGCGTGTCCGTGTTGGCCCTGGCCGTGTCACAGGCCCCGGCCGACGTGTTCAACATGGGCGGGACACGGAACCCTGATGGCTCGTGGAATGGCCTGGCCAGCCTGGAAACCGTGCCGGTGGGCAACGTAGGAAATGCGCCGGACCCGCGGCACGGCGCGTACAACTTCGGCCAAGTGGACTACCCGTACAGCATTGGCAAGTATGAGGTGACAGCGGGGCAGTATTGCGAGTTTCTCAATGCGGTCGCGAGAACAGACATGTATGGGCTCTACAATCCGTCCATGTGGTCGGATAGCTCGGGCTGCAAGATCCAGCGAGCCAACGCGCCCGGGAGCTACACGTACAACGTCGCGTCGGATTGGGCCAATCGCCCTGTCAACTTCGTGAGCTTCCTGGACGGGTGCCGATTCGCGAACTGGGTCCATAATGGCCAGCCAGCCGGAGACCAAGAAGTTGGCAGCACGGAGACGGGCGCCTATACGCTCGATGGTAACAGTGTGACAATTGCTCGCAACTCGGGCTGGCGATGGGCGGTGACGAATTGGAACGAATGGTACAAGGCTGCGTACCATAAGAACGATGGCCTTGCCGGCGACTATTGGAGTTACCCCACGAGCGGCGAGACACTACCGAGTAACGACTTCATTGATCCCGATCCTGGCAATAGTGCGAACTTCTACGATGACGCCGGCACGTACACCATAGGCGATCCCTATTGGCGCACACAGGTCGGTGAGTTTGAGAACTCAGGGAGCCCTTACGGCACATTCGATCAAGGCGGGAACATTCGAGAATGGACAGAAAGGGCTACGCCTAATTCGCTTCGCTTCACGCTGGGGGGCGGGTTCTCCATCCCCGGTTTTTACCTGTCCGCGACAGAGGGCCTCTCTAACGCCGTTCCCCCGATGGCCGAGATCAGCAGCATCGGTCTTCGCGTCGTTGCCGTTCCCGAGCCTGGAACGCTCACGTTGATTGTGGCGGCATTGGCCGGTCTGGTTCGGCGTAGGCACACCTGATCACAACTTGAAAGCTGAGTCGGCCGACTACATGAGATCCAGGGCGCCCTCGCGTGCGGGCATGACAACCTGGATGATCCGGGTGGCCGCCTGCTGGATTCTGGCGAGTGATGCCGCGAGGGTCTCCTTGTCGCCGTGGTAAAGCTGGATGTAGTCGGCGGCGGCTCCGTTCGTCCGCAGGCCGGCGGCCTGGCAAACCACGAAGGCGACCGCTTCCGCTTCGGTCTCGCGGATCGTGCGGGTGGTCGTGGAGCGGTCCTGGCCGCGGTGGAGCATCTCGTGGGCCAGTTCGTGGGCCAGCGTGCTGAACTCCTCCGCCGGCGTCTGGCCGCGGCGAAGGGCGATCCGGCCGCCGGAGGATACGCCATCCGCCCCACCGAGATCGTCTTCGTATTCCACGGCAATCCCGAGCTCGCCGGCGAGGCCTCGGAGCTTATCGGTTTTGCCGGCGGGGTCGCCGGTCACCTCCGCCAGTTCCGGCAGCGGCTCGCCATCCGTCTGGCTCACGTCGAACACGTAGGCTGCCTTGAAGCCGGCCACGAAGCGGTCGTGGCTGTCGGCCGCAGTGCTGTCCACCTCGCGGCGGTCCTCCTCGTGATTGCGCCGGACGATCGGGGCGATGATGACGATGCCTTTCTCGCCCTTTCGGACGAAGCGACCGAGCTTCCGCCACGCCTGGTAGCCAGCGACGCGGCTGGCGTCGGGTTTCTGGATGGCGATCAGCAGGATGTTGCCGAAGCTGTAGCGGTGGAACCGGGCCATGGTCCCGAGGTAGGCCCGGAGCCGGTCGCTGTGGCCGGCCTCCAACGCGGCGGCGAGTTGATCCAATGCCTGATCGGCGAGTGTCTTGGCTTGCTCGTTCTTCATGATGCTGTCCTCCTGTCTAGCGGGTTTGTGTTTCTTCACCGGGGCTGAGAAACCAAACCCGCGGGGACCGGAGGACGGCCGCGGAGCGGCCCGCCGGCCCGGGTCACGGGGCCTCCGGGCAAGGCGAGTGACACGCGAAGGCGTGGCCGCGAGGCTTGCAGCCACGGGACCCCCCTACCGCTTGTGGCCGGCGGACGCGGAGCGAAGCCTTCAGCGAACGGGCAAGCCGATGAGCCGAATGGGCGTGGGTAACAACCGAGTGCCGCGAGGGTCGGGCGTTACGTTGTTGGGTCGGGCTCCCTGGGCGTGGGCGGGTTCCAGGCGGGAACGGTATCGACGCTGAAACCCCGTCGTTCGCACCAGGCCCGGTGTGAACCGCCGTCGAGAAGATGCTCGATCAGGCTGAGACCCGAATCGACGACGGCGCGGATGTTGTGGAGTTCGGGGCCTTTGGCCGTCATGAGCGTTTCGACCTTGCCGGTGTCCGGGCAGACCCGGTGGATGGCCAGCGAGTAACCCACGCCGTGGGCGGAGGTGACCTCCATCACCTCGGCTGTCACCCAGCCGGACCAGAACAGGTGAACGGTTTTCATCATGGTGTTTCCCTCCGGATGAAGCGGCGGGCGGCGATGCCGGCCGCGTCCAGGTTGCTTATCACAACGCCGCGGCGGATGGCCAGGACTGTTTGCCGGCCACAAATCCAGGGGCGCCTGTGTGGTTTGGATGCCGCGGCGGCGGCCATGGGTGCGTCGTGCGGTCGCCAGGCGGCAAGGTCCGTTTTCGGGGCCTGCCCCTGTACCCCCCTACCGTTTGCGGCCGGCGGACCCTGGGCCGGGAGGCTTCCCCCGAAGCGATGTTTCGTTTATTTCGCATGTTGCTTTTGTTTCGTTTAGACGATATACTCCGGTAGGAGGTTTCGAGCCATGACCACGCTGGTGAAAGAGACGTTCGAGCCGGTCGCCCCGACCGAGGCCGAGGCGGCCCTGGCCCGGGAATCGAGCCGGGCCCTGGCCCCCCTGCTGGCGGACGCTGGCGAGGTGCGGTTGCGGCTGCAGCCGGCCAAGGGCCGGCCGGAGATCGTCGCCCTGCCCGCGGCGGCGGTGCGGCTGCTCGTGGACATCCTGACGCAAATGGCCCAGGGTCATGCGGTCACGTTGATCCCCATTCACGCCGAACTCAGCACCCAGCAGGCGGCGGACATGCTGAATGTCTCTCGCCCGTTCCTGGTGAAGCTGCTGGAGGATGGCAAGCTGCCCTACCGCAAGGTGGGCACGCACCGTCGGGTGCTCTTCCGCGACGTGCTGGCCTTCAAGCGGCGCAGCGACGAGGAACGTCGCGAGGCCCTGCGGGCCTTGGCGGAACAGGGACAGGCGTTGGACATGGGCTATTGAGCGTGGCGACCTTCACCGCGATTTACGACGCGTCCGTTCTGTACCCCGCACCCCTGCGGGATCTCCTGCTCCACCTGGCCCTGACGGACCTGTTTCGGGCTCGCTGGACGGCGGCGATTCATGAAGAGTGGATGGAGGCGTTGCTGGCCGACCGGCCGGACCTGTCGCGGGAGAAACTGGAGCGCACACGGCAGCTGATGGACGCCTCGGTACTGGATTGCCTGGTTGAAGGCTATGAAGACCTGATGCCGGGGCTACAACTGCCCGACCCCGATGACCGCCACGTGCTGGCCGCGGCGATTCGCGTCGGGGCCGACGTGATCGTGACGGCCAACCTCAAGCACTTTCCGGCGTCGGCGCTGGCCGGCTACGGCATCGACGCTCAACATCCCGACCAGTTCATCCATCACTTGCTGGACCTGGCCCCCGGACCGGTGTGCGTGGCCGTCAAGACGCATCGGCAGGGCCTGAAGAATCCGCCGAAAACCATCAGCCAGTACCTGGAGACGTTGGAGCGGCAGGTCTTGCCGGAAACGGTGGCCGCCCTCCGGGCGTTCGAGGAACTGCTCTGAATCGAGCGGGCCTCATTCCCTTGTGCCGGAGAGTGTGCGGCGACCGGCGGAACCCGTCCAGGACTTCGCCCATGCCTGGGCTCCGGACAGCCGGCCCTTCCCTGGGCCGAACTCCTCCTGGACCGAACCCGCCGGCCGCCCGGGGGAGGCTCCGCTAAGAAGGGAATGAGGCGGTGTGAAATGGCTGTCCGCCGGTGGTTGCCGGCGACGCTGGATCGACGGGCCAGGACGGCTGCGGGTTGGCGGCGGGCCGTGCCGGGACGAGACGTGCATCTGGGCGACGGTCACGGGTACAATAGACTGACGAGCCGGCGAGCTCGCCGGCCGGCGAGGCTCTTTGGCACGCGAAGAGAGAATCCCCTCCACGCGAACAAATCCCCTTTGTGGGTTTGTTGTTCCGCCCGCGGACCGTCAGGTCCATGCCGCCAGGGCGTGACACAAAAAACGGCGGCGGGCAAGGCAGAGCGATCGGTCGTGCGGCTCTCTTGTCGGTGGCATTGTGCGAGTTGTCCGAGTGATTTCGGCGGCTCGTGTAGTGACATTTAGACAACAGGAGGGTTGCCATGTTCCGTATCTTGAAAAAGAAGCCCATCACGAGAGTGTATCACGCCATCCCGGCCGATTTCGGTTGGGAGTCTCGGCCGTCGACTTTCCGGCCATCATGCTACAGGCTGGTCGCCGAGGTTGAGACCGTGGACTTGAAGATGGCGTACAGCTTAACCAACCACGGAGAGGACGATTGGGCACGTAACCGGGGCGTCAAAGCCCGCGGAAACGAACGCCGTTCGACCTCCGTGGGGGATATCCTGGTGACGCCGGACAACCGAGTGTTTCGCGTTGCGAGCTTCGGTTTCATCCACTTGTTCACGCTGGAATGAGGCACTCGCGTGAAGGCAAAGTCGTTCTGACCTTGCCGGCCTCGGACATCCGTCCGGGGCCTCTTTTATGCGCCCGGATGCTCGCGGGGCAGCCCGCGTCGCGGTCAATGACGACGCGCGAAGACTATCGCGAGGTAGGCAACGATGACACCGATCGCGGCGTCGGGCCGGGCGAATGCGAAAGCGATCAACAACAGCACCAGAGTGAAGCCTGCGTCCATGATCGTTTGTATGCCACATTCCGCCAAGAATGTCACGCCCGCCACGCTGATCGCGACTTGACCGTCATGAGCGTTCCGACCTTGCCGGTGTCCGGGCAGACGCGGTGGATGGCCAGGGCTGTTTGCCGGCGACAAGTTCACGGGTGCCCGCGATGCACCGGCGGCTCTCGACGATGCGCCGCGGTTTTCCGCGACGGAACGTCCGCGTTCGCGGCCTGCCGTATACGGCCGTCGCCCTCGGGTCCTCGCCAGGAGGGCCGCCAGGCCTCCGGGACCCGAGGGGGATCGGCCGTAGGCGGGCCCGCCCCCCCTGCCGGTATGGTCCCGAGCCTGAGGGCTCCTCACGTGGGGCAATTGACCGTGGAGTGTGGATTACGCGGCTTTGTAGGTACGGCGCCGAAGCAGAAACGTCATGCTTGCGGCCATCAGTACCAGCGTCCCAGGCTCTGGCAAGCCTGTGACACTGTAAATCCAGGGCAGGTGTGGGTAAATCGGTTGACCACCTGAGAGAACCCCATTTACCGCAAAGGAGTCCACGGCGAACAACTCGTTTGCCTCGGTAAGCCACGGACCACCTGAGTCACCAGGCGTGCTCGCCCACTCGAGCGGCAAAGCGTTTGGCCCTTGGCGGAAGAGTGCCTGGATGTACCCACCCAAACCGAAAGCCTCGGCACTCACTTCATTGTTGCCAGCCCGCTTCTTCCAGTCGGGCGAGAGCATACCTGTCTCCACGCTGCCAGGCCGGCCGAAGCCTGCTCCCACAAACTCCATGCCGATTTGGGGAGCTCCTGTGAACAACGACACCGGGGTGATATCAGTGATAGGGTCGATTCGAAGGAGCATGAGATCCACGCCTTCACCAATTACTTGAGGCTGGTCATCGTGGGTTTTCATCTCCAGCGCCCACCTGGTGTGGGTTGCTGGAACGTTCACCGGATCATAACAGCTTAGAAGCCGCACCGAGCCAAGAGAATCCGCCAACCCAAAGTGAGCTGCACTTGCAGTCAGCACCCACTCCGGGCTGATGAGCGTTGCCGTACCGGACGATACAGCAGTCCCGTCCGGCTTGTACGCCGTGAGGTGGAGGATTGGACCAAACCGGGATGTCTTGCCCCAGTCATGGCCCGCCGCGATGTCCGCGGCCGTTTCGTACCACGCTCCCTCGCTTGCCGAAGCAAGCATAAGGAGCCCGATTGCTGCAAAAAGCAGCCTGCTTTTCCGCGCATTCATGACAGTCTCCTGCCCGACTGCGGCCGCGATACCAAGTCGGATTGGCTTGAACATGAAACGCTACCTTCCGGAGCCCCTGAAACGGGTGCGTCTCCGACCTATGAGGACCAATCCTGCAAACAAGAACCCCAATGTCGATGGTTCCGGAACTCTGACGTCGATGAAGTCGTTCACCTCGGTGAACGGCAGGATGATCGACTGGGCAAAATAGCCAAAATCACCCCGCACGGCTGTCATTACTCCACCGCCCAAGTAATCCCCGTTAAGGTTCCAAAGAACCTCGCTGCCACTACTGCCATAGGCCCCATGCGCCTCGAGCGGGACATCGAAGGGGCCAGGAGGGTCGAACACAGCCAGCATATACTGCGGTTCGACATTAAAGTAGGGCGAGTCTCCTCCAAATTTCTCGGCAACGTTCTTTCCAGCGCGCATTTGGTAGTCTTGGCCTTGGTTGGGGTTCGAGGCGGTGCCGTAGCGGCCGAAGCCTGCGAAGGCGTACTCCATGCCTCGCACTGGAGCCGTGTACGAGCGCACCAGCGCCGGAAGGTCCACCACTCCGGAGACCTGGGACATGCCAAAGTCCTTACCCGTGCCGGTTATCCCGGTGTACGCATCATGGAGGTCGGTCTTGTCGGCGACCCACATGTTGTCGTAGTTCACCGAATCCCGGCCAGAGTAGAAGCGCACCTCGTCAGCAGGAGCTCCACTTTCGTTGAAGTACTGGTGCCCCGTGTGGCCGAACCAGCCATTGCCCAGGTAGAACCCGCTTGAGGTGTACCAGGAGGAACCGAAGCGCACTCGCATGCGCACCACCGAATCGAACATCGGATCGTAGGCAAATGTCTTATGATCCGCGTCCAACGCTGTGTCTTGCTCGGTGAGCCCCAACGTGGGGTTCGTGATAGGGCCGGCAAGAACCAAGAGCACGACGGCCAGGGTGAAGATTCGCTTGAACATGAAACGCTTCTTTCCGGGTCCTCCGAAGGCCGGGTGAGCCGTGAAACGGCCGGACCGGCCAGTGCCGGGACCCGTTTGTCGGCAGCCTCCAGTGTAGCGATTGGCCGGGGGCGACTCAACGGCGAACCTGGGCGGGGCGTTGGATGGCGGTTCGGTCGGCCGGCGGCCGATTCGGCTAACCTCGGGGCGGTGAGCCGGGTCTAGATTTGCGGGGGAAGAGTGGTCGGGGCCGGCCGGCGGACCGCTTCGACCGGTATGGCGAGGTGCAGTTGTCTTGGGCCAATCGAGTGTATAATGGGATAGCCGCGGGTCCGCAGGCCTGCGACCCGCCGGCCCCGTTCCGTTCTTTGGCACGTGCATAGCGACCGTCCTTCCATCCTTCCACTTGTTCAACCCCCCTTGTGGGTTTGATGTGCCGTCCGCCGTCGCCAGGACGTGACAAAACAAACCGGCGACACGCAGTACCCTCCTGCGCCGGGAGGTGCGAAACAAACGGCGGATCAAGAACCCCCCCCCGCTCGCCTTGGCGACCGATTGCGTCGCGTTCCGCGTAGGCCTGAAACCTGCTGACGGTGCCCACGGGCATCGCGAGCAGGTTTTGTTGGCAGGTTTTCGCTGGTTGCTTATTAACCGTGAAAATCAAATCGGAGGCTGTATGCGGAACGACTTGTCATACGTACCGAAGTTCGAACTGGGACTGGTTTCTGACACCCCTGGTGTCAGGGAGACGATCCCACAAGAAGACATTTGTGTCGCCCTCGGGCGACACCTGGTCGGCGACTGGGGCGAGGTGATGGGTGCCGAGGCGGACTTGAATTGGGAGGCGATATCGAGCCGAGTGGGCTTGATCATCTCCCAGTATCGGTCCACAGCAGGCGTTCGGTTCGGCGTGATCACCGAACCGAAAACCCGGAACACGTTCGTCATCCTGGCCCATCAGGGCCGGAACGACGAACAAAAACGGGACTAACGACGGGAGCAGCGTCGTGTCGTCCCTGGGGTCGGAGCACCCCGATGACTAACCCGCGGTGTCGAGCTCGAAGATGAGCCCGCCACCGCACCATCCAGTGGAGGCGCTTATGGCCACCATACGGATGTCTATGCCCTTGAGCCATCCTCTTTGGCGACGCCTGCTCAACAACCTGTTGTTGACGGCGTTCGTCCTTTGGTTGATTGTGCCCAAGGTTTTTTGGGTTGCTCTGTGGGACAGCCTCGTCGAAACCACGCAAGAGGAGGTCTCACCATAGGGTTCTTGATCGAGGTTTTGGGCCCGAAAGCTTGTGGTTTACGCCACCGGCCTTCGGGCCTCTTTTTTTGCATAGCACGGAACGCGGGGCCGTGTAAAGAGTTATTTCTGGAGCAGGCCCATGTCGATCCAGATCGGGGCCAACTCCTTGAATTGCTGCAACAACGCCTCGTAACGTTTGAGATCCTCTTCGGTCTTGGCGGGCGACCATTTGGGCCGGTCGTTCCAACTCCAGGGATGACTCTCCCCGGCACCGGCTCGGGCGAACGCGGTCGGACTGCTGAGCGCCCCTCGCTGCAGGAGGCTGCTGAAGGAAACCGGCCGTGGTACGTCGTATTGGCGGGCCGGGCTGGTACCCATGATGTAGCGGCCCTTGGACAGGAACGGTGCATACAGGCGTTGCACGTTGGGGTCCTCGGCTCGCTTGCGAAGCTGCTGAGCCTCGGACTCGCGACGCGTGGCGTCGGCGGCCGCCTGGCTGGCCGCGGCGGCGGCTTCGACCGCGGCCCGCTGCCGTTCGGCCTCCGCGCTTCGGCGTTTGGATTCGGCTTCGGCCCGGGACACTTCATCACGGCCGGCCCGCAGGATGCTTTCGCGCCGCTCCTGGGCCTTCATCTCGGCAACCTCTTCGGTCGCGGTGCGTTCGGCGGCCGCGACCTTCTCGGCGATCGCCGTGGCGCGGGCGAGAGCAAGGTCTTCTTTGTATTTGTCGATAGCCTGCTGAAGCGTCAGCGTGCTGGGAGCGGTATCCTTCGCCCGAGTCAGCATCTGCTCGACGGTTTCAATGCGTTCGCGGATCTCGCTGAGCAGCTCTTTGGCGGTCGTTCGTTCGGCTCGCAGGGCGGTGAGCATGTCGGGGGCGGGCCGGTAGTTGGAGTCGGGATCGTCGAGGGCGTCGCGCACGGGCCTGATGAGAAGCTGAACACGGGAACGGTGCTGGTGGACCTGATCGGCGTTCGGCTCTTCGCTCCTACTGAGAGAATCAAAGGCCTTGACGAAATCGGGGTGGGCGGCGAGAAGGCGGCCTTGTTCACTGGTCAGCAGGCCGACGGACAAACCCTGCCAGCGGTTGATCTGGGCCTGAACATCGTCCAACAGACGTAGGGTTTCGGTGGCGGCGTCGCTGGTCTCCTGCAGCAGCGTCAGGGCGAGCGCGCGAGCCTCCTGCTGGACGTTCTTGGCCGTGGTGATTTCCGCTTTGGTGAGATCCGGCTTGGTGGCGGGGCCAGGCGACCAGTTGAGCTGAGGCGGTTCTTGAGGTTTGTCGGAGAAGAAGAACGTGGCGATGAACGGCGCCACAATGGCCAGAACCGCGATACTGATAATCGAGCGAACGGCGGCGAATTTGCGACGGGGTCTTGGATCAGGATTTGCGCTCATCGTGTGACTCCTCACTGTCTGATTGGGCCTTCTTTCGTTTTGGTTTCTTGGCTGGGGCATGCTGTCGCGTGTCGTGGACTTCAACTGCGATGACCGGGTTGTTCTGGGGGGTGGGCGGCGGTGCCGCCGGCGGCGGTTCGTGGCCCGTGGGTAACGGCGGGCTCATCGTGCCGGGCTGTTGGGCGGGCCAGGGGGTCTCGGACCGCTTCTTGTGTTGGCCCGCGGTGATGTGGTAGTCGGAACGGAGCGGGAAGGAGAAACCCTCGAACCGGGTGTAGCCGCTGCCGCGGGAGATTTGGACGATGCTGTACTTCTCGCGGTCCGTCAGGCGGATGATGTCGTTGCGGCGGAAACGCGGTCCGATCTGCTCGGAGGTGGTGACGGATATGTCCGAGGCGCTCTCGCGGGTGGAGTACATGTGGTTCATGATCTCGCCGGAGGCTTTGATGAGGGCATCCTGCTGATACAGGTCGGTGGCGGCGAAGACCTGCTTGAAGCGGGTGTTGGCCTGGATCGCCGGAATGATATCGACGCCGGCGGTCTTCAGGTCGGCCAGGGTCTGATTGGCCAGGATGGCGGCGATGCCCATGCTGCGGGCCTGGCGGAGCAGGATCTCCAGGTTTTCCGAGACGATCTGCTGGAACTCATCGACCACGACGTAGACCCGACGGGTCTTGACGCCGCGGTGACGGTGGACGACGGCACTGGGGAGTAGCCCGTAGAAGGCCAGTTTGGCGATCTCGCGAGCGGCGGCGACTTGCAGCGTGGATTCGAGGTAGAAGTAAAGTACCTGGGGGCGAACAAACAAATCGGGCAGATCAATTCGCTGGTCCAAGGCCTCCGGGCTGACCAGACGTTGCTTGACGTGCGTGGCGGTGACGTTGAGGGCGTCAAAACTGGCGAGAGAGTCGATGGCGCTGAGGACCTCACCCGCTTCCTCCATCTGCTTGGCGGTGGCGCCGCCGGTGAGTTTGTTGGCGGCGTATTGCTGGAGCCGACGAAAACTGTCCGCTTCGGGGTTGCTCATCAGGCCGGCGAGGACGGCCCGGTTGTTGCGCGAATAGAAGCTTCGGCCATAGGCCTCGCCGTGTTCGAGGCCGAGTGATTGCAGAAGCACCTCGGCTCGTTGGTGCGCGGTCAGGTCGGCCATGAAACTCTGGGTAATCGGATTGAAGACATAGGTCGGCTTGGAGGAACCGTCGGTGAACCAGCGAAAACCGCCGGGGCCGAAACGCTCGACGGCCTCCAAACGGGCGGTCTCAAACAGGGCCATGTCCCCCTTGAGGTCGATGATCAGCACCGAGCAGTCGCCTCGCCGAATCAGGGGCACGATGAGCGGCATGAGGCCGAGCGAGGTCTTGCCCGAACCGGTGTCCCCGGTGATGTGAGCATGCTCGTGCAGGATGTTGCGGTGCAGGAGGACGGGATAGTCCGCTTGCGGATTGACCCCCAGCCAAAGGTGGTCCGACTCGCGGAGCGCGTCGCTATTGGCTGGTTCGGGTGGCGACTGGTCCGGCGGCGGCGAGGCGGAATCACCGGGCGGTTCTGGGGAAGGCGTTGGCGTGTCGCCGCAGGGCAAAGCGTGTTGAGACTCGTGAAGGCGGCGGGCGTAGGCCTGCCAGTCGGGCAGTGGTCTGTTGGAGGATGCCGGCAGTGAGGCCGCGACATAGACGGCGTCGGGGGCCTCCAGGCCAAGGTAGTGATGAAGAAGGACGCGGCTGCCGACGGCGAAGACCACGGCGAGGGCCAGGAGCATCGGGAGGATCACGCAGGCGAGGGTCGAGGCGAGCAGCGCCCAGAGGAACAGGGGTTCGCGGGCTTGAATGCCCCGAAACATGGGGTTGATCCAGGCGTCGGGGTAGACCCGAAGGGCACGAGCCGCGTCGACTTGTCGCTGGTCGGCCGCGCCGGAGCTTGGGGCGGCCGTCCGTTGGGCGGCGAGTTGTTGAAGGTAGGCCGGTCGGAGCGAGGCCGGCAACCGTTCGAGGTACAACTTCTGGTGGGGCTCAAGGCGGGCCTGGATTTCCTCCGGCCTCTGCGGCGAGACCGAGAAGGGATGCCGCCAGTTACGAACCGCGGGTTCCCAGAACCAGTCGTACCCGGCGGCGCGGATCCAGGGCTCGGGGCCGGTGGTCCAGAGGACGACGGGGCAGTAGCCGGCGAGCGGAAGGGCCGCGAGGTAGAGCAGAAGCAGCGCGGTCCCGGAGAGGATCAGCCGCGTCAACCAAGGGCCGGTGGGGCTGCGAAAGACGCCCGGGGCACGTGTACCGTGGTAGTTGTACGTGGCCCAGGAAATGACGGCTCGGCCGAAAACCAGCATGGCCGTCATAAAAGCGGAGACGGTGAGCGGTCCGTAGTTGACGCAGTTGAGCAGGCCGAACGTCAGCAGGACGGCGATCGTCAACAGGATCGTCCACAGGCCAGCCAGAGCGGGCACGGAGGCTCGGGCGAGGACCGTGTATCCGACCGCGTAGACGAGCCCTACAAAGGCCAGGGTGAGGTAATAGCGCAGGCGCTCGGGGGCTTCACGCTCGTCGCAGGCCCTCAAGCGGTTCGGGTCGGGGGCAATATCGGCCCGCCAAGGCCGGCCCTTCCAGGTTCGGTGCCAGGCATCCCGCGTCTGGCGATCCAGGCGGGGATTGGCGTGCATCCAGAAGGCATAGTGCTCGACGATCAGGTGGGCCAGATAGAGAGTCACGACGAAGGATGCGGCATAGAATCGCAGATAGAGCGACCTCTGCTCATCCGCACCGGCGACCGCTCCGAGAAACCATACGAGGGGACCCAGCAGCACGGCGGCGTAGATGAACGACTTCGGCTTTTCGTTCGCGTAGCCCCAGAGGGCGGCGCCGACGCCGAGCGGGAGAATGATGGGCAGGAACAGCGTCGAGGTGGTGTAGGCGGTGGTGAGACGGACAACGAGGGTCGCGGCGGCGGCAGCGGAGGCCGCGATAAGCATGCCCCAGCCGGTCTGGATGGCGTTGCGGCTGAGCGGGACCGGCTCGGTCCGGTAGTCGAGTTCCATGCCGTCGGCGGACGGCAGTTGCTCGACATCCAGAGGGTCCGGGTTGTGGGCGACGCTCGGTCGCATGGTTACATCAACTCCAACAGATCCTGCCAGACCTCGATCCGGAAGCGGATCTGATGCCACTGCTCGCGGCGGATGGCTTCGGCGATCTGTTTTGCGCTTTGGGGAGCACTGGTCACGATCGCGATGACCATGCCCTGGTCGTTGATCCGCCGGGCCCACGCCGGAATTCTGAACCGCTTGGCGACGACCTCGCGACACTTGCGGACCACACGGCGAGTATGGGCGGAGCGGTGGACGTAAATATACCCGACGCGTTCTTTTTCGTCCTCGATGTCACGGTAGTAGAGCCGGGCGGGCAGGCCCGGGCGAACCAGATCGGGATAGGCCTGTTCGAACTCGGACCGCATGAAGCGATGACGCGGGACAGGGGCCATGCAACAGAATAGCAGTATCCCGTAAGCCTCGAAGAGGGCTTGCGGGCCCTGGGCTTTCCCGTACTTGGCCGGGTGGGCAAAGACGCGTTCGAGGGCCCGCGGGGTCAGGTGGTAGTAGCTTCTTTTGGCCCGAAGGTCCGGCGTGCGAGCCGAAAGGTCGGCGGTGGAGAGCCATCCTTTTTCACGGAGGCGGCGAAGGCGACTCTTGGCCGCTTCCAGCGTCGCCGTCGGATAGAAAAGCCGGTGAACCACCTCCTGAGTGGTCATGCCATAGCGTCGGACGTGTTCCAGGATGTGCATATCCTGCGCCGTCAGACCGAATCGGGGGTTGATAGACTGGTTCACCACAACTCCCACCTCCAGTTCTGTCGGGCACAGTGCTCGTGGAACTCGCGGACGCGATTGGCGTCGTAGCGACCACCAAACTCGATCACCAACAATGGCCGGCCGTCGGGATACTCGATGATCACGTCGGGGTCCTTTTGCCGGAAGCCCGCCTTGGGACGAAGGTCCTCCGTCAACCAGAGTTGAGCGGTGGCGGGGTCGAGACGGCGAGCCCGCAGGTAGAGGTCGGCGACGTGGAGGTCGTGCGTGGCCTGCGTGGGATGGGCGAGCCGCCCCCCTACCCCACCGAAGCGGCGGGCGGTCTGTTCGCTGGCGGTGTAGACCGGCGTGAGCCGGGGCGAGCCGGACCAGCGGGACTGAAGGCGATAACTGATGGCCTCGCAATCGGGATCGGGACCGCCAGGGGCCCATGTCGCCACCGGCTCGGTGAGTGGAATGGGCGGGTAGGCATGAACTGTCTGTTCGTCGATCAATCCGGCGGCTTTCAGTTGGCGGAGGCGACGGGCGGCCTGGTTCTTGCCGGAAGCTCGGTCGGGCCACCAGGCATCCGCGATCTGCGGTACGGACAGGAGACGTACCTTGGTCGCGAGCGTGTCGAGGATGTCCATGTCGCGATGCAGTAAACGCATCCTGAAGGTCTCCAGCAATGAACCCGCCGCTATCAAATAATAACGCCGGTCGCCGCCGAAGTCTCACCCCTAGGCGGACGGACCACGTAGGGTAAGAGTCCGCGAAGATATGGTGTTGTAAGCCGCTTGGGGTCAAGTGATTGCGTTGAAAAGTGAAGCGTGCGTCGAGCGATGGGAAGAGCAGGATGCGGGTCATCATCGGGGTCACGATTGGCGGGGTCGGTGGGCCGCGATAGCGGCCCGAGGCCGGCCCGACGTCCAGGAGGGCCGGAAGGGCGCAGCGTCCAGCGGAGCCCGGGAGCGACAGCCGGCCCCAGCCGGCTTCGCTCTGGGAGGCCGCCCCAGCGGCCGAGAGCCGTACAGGCTCGATGTCGCCCGTCCAGGGCGGGCCGGCGTGCAGCCGGCCAAGAGGGAGCCGCAGGCGGCGTCCAGCCGCCGAGGCGACGGAGACCACGCCCGGAGCGGCGGAGGCAAGGTAAGTGCCGGGCTTGTCCCGGCACGGCCTTGCTCGCCGGACCGGAGCCACACGTCTCTGGAGGCGAGGCACTTCCGCGAAGCGGAATGAACGAGCCTCCGGGGTGGGGGCGGGCCGACGGCATCTCCCGAGTGCGAAGCACTGGGGAATGCGGAGGCACGCCGGGAGACCGGTCGAGGATCTCCCGCCGAAGCCAGGCGGGAATCCGAGCCGGGCCCCTACGTGACGGATCGCCCGCAGGGCGATTCCTTTTAGAGAGGGCGACGGCGTCAGCCGGCGGGCTGGGTGGTGTGGCGGGTGGCTGAGCGGGGTGGGGTCTTTGCAAGCCAAGTGCCGGACCGAGCCGCCGGCAGCGGCGAGGGCCCGACGCCGTTGGGCGGAGCCGGCACGGGCTTGCCATCGGCGAGCGAGCGAGGATGTCCCGTCGAACAGGCGGGAATCCGAGTGAGCGAGCGGACATAACGGCGCGGGCTGCAAGCCCGCGGCCTCAGCTTTCGGGGGGGACCGCGGCGGTGGCCCCAATCAAAAGCATAGAACTGGCCAGGCGGCCGTTGTCGCCTGGCCAAGCGGGACGGTTAGTTGTTGAACCGTGAGGGCATCGAAGGGACCTTGGACGACTCCCGCCGGAAGACCACGCAATACTCATGGCGAATGGGAACATCTTCCATGCGCCCATAGACC
>JAGNEZ010000096.1 GCA_018003015.1 Phycisphaerae bacterium
CCCCCCCTCCCACACCCGCCGTTCGAGATCGTCGAACGGGTCGTTGGTCATGACCACGCTCCTGACCTTGGCAGCCCTGAAAACCTTCTCCACGTAAGCTTCGGCGTCCATCGAGGCGAAGTACTTGCGGAACAAATCCAGGTCCCGTCGCGCCGGATCCAACCCCAAGGTATGCAGCACGGTCAATACGCCGCGACAGGCCTCGGAAACCGGCGATCGCTCGATGAACAGGTGCTTCCAGATGTAGTCCGCTTGCCCGGACTTCGGCATGGCCCAGAACCGATCGTAGGGCATCGGGGCGACCCGAAACACCTCCGCCACGAGGTAGTGGTACGTCAGCAGCTCATCCACACCCCACAGCAACAACGGTCCAAACCGAGGAGCGTAGATGTGGGTGTGAATGTCAAGGACGGGAACATGATCCACCTCGCGATGAACCAGATCCCGCACCATTGCGTCGACACGGTCGGCTGTCTTCATGTCGAGTTTCCTCACCATCTCCCCTCCCACGTGCCGAACGCCACCCAGCCGGCGAATCATACCCGCCGACGGACGGCCGTGCTAACATATGCCCTCGCGGGCTTGTCATCCTGCCCCGCGAACAAGGAGAACACGCGTGATCGACCTGCGAAGCGATACCGTAACCAAGCCGACCGAGGCGATGCGCCGGGCGATGGCCAACGCGGTGGTCGGCGACGACGTCTTCGGCGAGGACCCCACCGTGACCGCCCTCGAACAGAAAACGGCCGTCTTGCTCGATAAGGAAGCAGCGGTGTACATGCCCTCGGGCAGCATGACCAACCAAGTGGCAGTGCGAACCCACACCGAGCCGGGGGACGAGATCATCCTCGAGGCCAACGCCCATGTGTACTACTTCGAGGCGGGTGCCCCGGCCGCCCTGTCCGGTGTCATGTGCCGGCTGATCCAGGGCAAACGGGGCGTCTATACCGCCGACGACTTGCGAGGCGTCCTCCACCCCACCAACGTCCACTTCCCGGTCACCAAGCTGGTCTGCATCGAGAACACCCACAACCTGGGCGGCGGCACCATCTGGCCGATCGAGCAGATGGCCCAGGTGGCCAAGGTCGCCCGAGAGGCAGGGCTTAAGATCCATCTCGACGGGGCTCGCCTGTGGAACGCCTCGGTAGCGACGGGCATCCCGGAACGCGACTACGCCAACCTCGTCGATTCGGTCAGCGTGTGCTTCTCCAAGGGACTGGGCGCCCCCGTAGGCTCGGTGCTGGCCGGCAACGAGGCCTTCATCCGGCGTGCCCGCCGATTCCGCAAGCAGTTCGGCGGCGGCATGCGCCAGGCGGGCATCGTGGCGGCCGCTGCGCTGTATGCTCTTGAGAACAACCGCGGCCGCTTGGCCGACGACCATGCCCACGCTCGCCTCTTCGCCGAGGGCATCGCCGATCTGCCCGGTATTGAGATCGACCCGGCCAGCGTGCAGACCAACATGGTCTTCTTCCAGGTGACGGCCATGCCCGCCCAGGAACTGTCCGACAAGATGAAGCAGGCCGGGGTCCTGGCTTTGCCGCGCGGCGACAGGATCCGAGCCGTATTCCATCTCGAGATCGCACGCGAGGACACCCAGGCGGCCGTAAAGGCGATGCAGGGAATTCTGAGGAGGTTTTAGGAAGTGTCCAGCGCTCAGCGTTCGGCAGTCAGCAGTCAGCCATCAGCGGGCAGCGGGCAGCGGGCAGCCAAAGGCCGCGCATCAAGTGTCCATGGCTGGTTTGGGAGGGGCCATACCGATCAATCTGACCAACCCGAGGCAAACACGGCTCACATGAACATGATGGAACTCGGATTCGCAGGAATGAGGGTCACCGGAGCAATCGTCGGTGCAGCCGTTGGCTACTCCCCGGCCGGGAACGCCTCCAGCTTCTGCACGAAAGCATCAATGATGAAATCCGGCGTCGAGGCACCGGCGGTAATGCCCGCCACACGGCAGCCGTCAACCATCTCCGGCTCGAACTGATCCCAGGTCTCCAGATGAAACGTGCGTGTCCCCTCTTCGCGGCAGAGGCGGGCCAGTTCCTGCGTGTTCGCCGAGTGCAGGCCGCCCAGAACGAACATCACGTCAACCTCGTGGGCCAACTCGACGGCCGCCTCCTGACGACGAACGACCTCCAGGCACAGGGTGTTGACCACCTTGAGCTCGCGGAACGGCCGGCGGGCAATCGCCCCGATCATCTCGGCCACATGCTCGGGGGCGTGCGTCGTTTGACAGAGGATGCCCAGCCTCCCGCGCGGAGGCAGGACCTCATCTAGATGCTCCTCGCTGTCCACCACGATCACGTTCGGGGCGTACCCGATCACGCCCCGAACCTCGGGGTGATTGGCGTCCCCGATCATGACCACCTGGTAGCCTTCCTCGTGCAGTTGCCTGACGACCGTCTGAGCCCGCTTCACCAGCACACAGGTCGCGTCAACGATCTCCAGCCCGCGATCGCGAACCTGCTGGTAGGTCTCCGGCGCCGCCCCGTGCGAGCGGATCAGAACCGATGTCCCCGGGGCCAGCGACTCGAGATCGGCCGACTGATTCAGGCCGGCACGCTCCAGTCGCTCCACCACCTGGGCGTTGTGAATCACCGGGCCGAGGGCCACGACTCCGCCCGTCCCCTTCTCGGAGAGCGTCCGCTCGGCCAGCTCGATGGCATCCTCAACCCCAAAACAGAAGCCCCGTTTGCGGGCCAGTCTCACTTCCATGAGGCAACCTCATCACCCGACAGTAACCCGGCCCCCCGGCTCCTGCCTCAACACCCGAGCCGCACAGATTCATTGAGCGACCGACGGGTTTCAAAAGGCGCGACCGTCAGCGACCCTGCCCAATTCTCACTTTTCACTTCCCAGCGCTGCTACCGCGACGCCGCGGCTCATACCATTCTAAGCGCCGTGCCGGAACGCGACTATGCCAGCAGTGCTGCATCGCCACCAATCGCTCACGAATCAACGCCATCAGCCCTTCCGCGGAAAGCTCGGCATAGGCCTCGGGCATGATCGGCCAGCCGTACTCGATCACGACGTCCCCTGGCCGGGGCAGAGCCTTGTCCCGCGGCCATATCTGGGTCATGCCGTCGATCAGCGTCGGCACGATCGGCACGCGAGCCTTCTTGGCGATCGCACCCACGCCCGGGAACAGCTCCCCGATTCGCCCGTCGTCTGAACGCGTTCCTTCCGGGAACAACACCAGGACGCGGCCCTCCTTGAGCCGGCGCAGCGATTCCTTGATCGCCCCGATGTCGGCGGCGTTGCGCTTGATCGGAAAGGCGTTGAGAAACTCGATCAGCCGCCTGAACCGCGGATCGGCAAACAGGGTATCCCGGGCCATGTAGTTTCCCTCCCGATAGAGGGCCATGGTCACCAGGATCGGATCCATGAAGCTCTGGTGATTGCAGACCAGCAGGGTGCCGCCCGACACCGGAACGCGATGCAGCCCGAAACAGCGGGCCTTGAAGTACATGGTCGTGAAGACCTGACAGACGAGCCGGCAGATCCGGTAGCTCAGGCGCATTTCTCCGATCATCACCGCCGCACCGCCTGCCGCTCGCGGAACCGCTCGACCTCCTGGCGCATGCGATCGACCACCGCCGCGATACTCAGGGCCGTGGTGTCGATCACGATCGCCTGCCCACGCTCCTTCAGCGGCAGCCACTGACGTTCGTCATTCTTGTCCCGGCTGCGGATGTTGGCCAGGATGGCGTCAAGATCCACCTCCTCACCGTCCGCCTTGAGTTCGAGATAGCGGCGCTCCGCTCGTTTGACATCGCTGGCTTCGAGCAGGAACTTCACCTCGGCGTCGGGGAAGACCACGCTCCCCTGGTCGCGGCCCTCGGTGACCAGCGAACCCAGCTGGCGGCCGATCTCCCGCTGTTTCTCGACCAGGACCGCCCGTACGCCCGGATTGGCGGCCACGGGATTGGTGTGGACACTGACCTGCATCGACCGGATCGCTTCGCTGACGTCCCGGCCGTCCATCGTGACTCGAACATACGTGGGACCGCAGTCAAGGGCAATGGCCGTCTCCCGGGCAAGCCGGACAAGCGCGTCCGGATCATCCAGCGAGGTGCCCGACTCCAACGCCTTGAGCGTCAACGCTCGGTACATCGCCCCGGTGTCCAGATAGGGAATCCCCATCAGGGCAGCCAGCTTCCGGGCCACAGTTGATTTGCCGGACCCGGCCGGTCCGTCGATGGTCACAATCATGCGGCTCGCACCTTCCGTCCGGGATCGGTCGGTCCAAAGCGCGACCGGCCGACCGTCGCGGGGAAGGTGATATCACAGCCCACCCGACAAGGCAAGAGTCCGCCGGGCACGGGCCCATGACCATCGCCCGCTGCCAGGATCACGAGAGCTTCGCCCAAGGTGAGGAATACTCTTGTCCCTTGGAGAAGCTCGCTCACCAGGCAGGGCTCGATGCAGGCACGATCGCGAAGCTCAAGGATGCGCAACGGCTACCGATCGGTGCGCCTCCAGGTGGAAGGACCCGATGATGGCACGTGCCAAAGCGAGGCTCCGCTCGGACAAGGGCTGGAGAACGAACCAAGCGGAGCCCCCAGTTTTGCCATCGGGAGAGACATACTCGAACACCAGACACGTGCGGCCGTCGCCCGGCCAGGACAGGAACAGGCCCGAGAGTGTCTCCCCTCTCAAGACTTCGACTCGATCAGCCCGAAGACAGATGAACCGCCGCTCCGCCAATCGGGCTTCGAGCTCGTCGACCTCAGCCGCACCCATCCACAACGACAGCTCCCGCCCGCTACTCCTGCAGGCGGCAACGCGGCGATCAATCTCACCCCCTCCCCACGCCCCCCACTTCAGCGAGCTCGGCCTGTCTCCCGGCAGCTGCTCCCGGGGAAGAGCGGTTCCGAACATCAGACCGTCTACCTCGACGGAAACGCCGACCAGCTCAGTGGCGCGCTTGTAGTCCACTTGAGCCCGGGCAGGGACCTCGAAGACCAGATCGCCGCATTGCACCTGAACAGTCGGCTCGTCGAAGGAAACGGAGGCAAACTCCGCAACCTCGACAGGGCGACCGTCAAGTTCGCCCGAAGCCAACTGGAAAGCCAGACGCAAATACGGCATCTTGGCAAGCGATAAAACCATGCCCGTGGTCAGAAGTCCAAAGAAAACCAGTAGTCTTCGCATGGTTGGCTCCTCGTGAAGAACCATTCCCGTGGGTGTCAGGGGGCATCTGCGCCGCCTCCGCACGGCGTGCGCCCCCCCTAAGGACATACCTGCGAAGGGCCGATGGAAAGGACGTGAATTTCAAGGAAGGAAACGGGATTCTGCCGCGGAACACATTGCTCAAGAAGGGCGGGTCTGGGCGTTCTTCTCGGCAGCTTCCAGTAACCTGAGCCGATACGCACCCCAGTTGGCGGTGTGATGCATCCCGGCGGTACGGCGAAGCTCTTCGCACGTGCGGTAGGCCGCCTTCGCTTCGCCAAGGCTGCCCTCCAGCTCCATGCGCAAACCGACGTAAAACCACGGCAGGGAATCCAGACGCGAGCCAAGCATCATGACGCCCCGCCAGCGGCTGACCAACTGCTCCCGGCTGATCATGTCGAGACAGTACCCGGCGATGCAGGGATCCACACAAGCCCGAACAAGTTGCTCGTTGGTGTGGACCTCCGCGATGGAAAGAGATTCGCGAAAAGCGTCGGCAGCTTCCTGGCGACGCCCCTGCCCGAGCAACGACCATGCAAGTGTCTTCGGGCCTGCCGCATTCCGAGGTTCCAGTTCGACGGCTCTTCGAGCCAAAGGTTCGGCACGTTCGTACAGGCCACCCAGAGCCAGATGCTCGGCGACGATCTTCAGCAGGAGGGCGTCCGCGGGCACCGTGCTCACATCCATGTTCTGCACCCGCTCGACCGCTTCGGCAACCTCGTCGGGTGAGCTCTTGCTGAGCCGCATCAACTCTGCAACCGGCATCCGTTCGCGAAGGGCTTCCAGTTCGTCGCGGCTTCCCTGCAGACGCTTGTGGTATTGGGCGTTTTCCGGAAACGCCTGAACCAGTCGCTCCTGCGTTTCGATGGCCTTGCCGTACAAGGCCTCGGCCTCCGGGAGCCGCCATACCATCTTCATACCCAGGGCCTCGGCCTGGTGAAGCCCGACCAGGTCTTCCAGGTATTTGGCTTCCGACGGATACTCCGCCGCCAGCTTCTCAATCACTTCGACCGCCCGACGATATGAGGCCAGGGACTTGTCGGTCTGCCCCGTCTTCCTCATGGCGTCGCTGAGGGCGCGGTACGTGCGAGCCAGCGTTTCGCGGTATTCGGCACCGGTTCTGGACACATCCCGCGGGGCTTCCGCGGACGCGCCGACCCACAAATGCCCGCCGGCGAGCCGGACAAGCTCATCCCACCATCGGCGCGTATGGGACAGCTCCATGGCATAGGCCGGGTTGTCGGGGAACCAGTTCACCAAGTCCTCCTGGATCGAAAACGAGTCCTGGATGACCTTCTCCGCCTCATCGGGCCGTCCGGTCTTCATCAGCAGATCCGCGAGGTTCCTCTTCGTGCGCGACAGGTCGAGACGGCACTGCGGGCGTTCCGTGGATTCGGGGCTCTCCGCGGCGAGCGCGGCCCTGATACGGATGGACTCGCGAAGGGATGCCTCCGCCTCCGTCATTCGGCGCGTGTCGCGAAGGACAAGACCCAACAGATCGAGGCTCCGGGCCAGGTTCCGGCGGTACGGTCGTGACTGAGACGAATCGCCAACCGCGGCAACCATCATGCTTTGGGCTTGACGAGCCAGGGCCTCGGCCTCGGCATACCGCCTCTTCTCCCAGAGCATGGTCGCCAGACCCATGTCGGCGTCGGCGAGATTGACAGCATACTCGATCTCACCGGGAACATCCTTGCGAAGCTGCTCGAGAATCGAGATCGATTCACGGTAAGCCTGCTCGGCGGGAGCGTCCTGGCCGAGTTGCGCATTGATGTGGGCCATCCGAAGGTAGGCCATGCCCGCATCGCACCGCACCGTGGGCGAGGGGCTCTTGGCCGCCAAAAGCCCGGTTTGGAACTTGAGCGAGTCCTCCAGCAAAGCCCGGCGAAGCCCCTCGGTGTTGGGCAAATCCGCGAGTTCGACCGCGGCGACCCGGGTCAACATGCGATCCACCACTTCCCGAGCAGTCCGCAAATTCGACTCGGCAAGCCGGCGCTGTCCTTCAGCGGCGTCGCGCTGCCGGACAGCCTCGGCTCGCTCCCGGGCGATCAGAACCGTCCCGATCGACAGACCAACCACGACGGTGAGAAGGAGCGCGACCGCAGCGGCCACACCGGCCCAATGCCGACGCGACCATTTGGACACGAGATCGAGAATGCCGGGAGGTTTGGCTTTGATCGGACGATCGTCGAGGAAACGACGCAAATCGTCGGACAACTCCTGGGCAGTCGCGTAGCGATCTTCCCGGTTCTTGGCTATCGCCTTGGCAACGATCGTCTCCAGTTCCTTGGGAACGGCATGCCTCGCGCGCCGCAGCGGCCGAGGCTCTTCCGTCGCAATTCGGCGAAGCAGGGCTTGCCGATCCGTACCGTCAAAGGCGGGTTCCAGAGCGAGCAACTCGTAGAGCGTCATGCCGAGCGAGTAAATATCGGCGCGGTGATCCACGGAAGCCCGTTGCCCCAGGGCCTGTTCGGGACTCATGTATCGAAGCGTTCCGACGAGATCGCCGGTCATGGTGAGCCCGGCGTCGTTCTGCACGATGGCCAAGCCGAAGTCCGCAATCCATAGGTGGCCGCCACTGTCCAGCAACAAGTTCGACGGCTTGATGTCGCGGTGGATCACACCTCGTTCGTGGGCATGCTGAAGGGCCTCGGCCGCTTGAATCGCAAGCCTCGCGACGGCCTGGAAAAAAGCTCGCCCTTCCATCGATGATTGCGACGCAAGGCTGACGAGCGAGCTGGCGCCTGCTTCACCAGCGGGTCGAACCGACACCGCGGATGAACCCGAGAATGGCGGCGAGTTCAGAGCGGTATCGCCGTCGGTGCGGTTGGAGGACATCGACGGCATCGCGTTCGTCGGGCCGCCCGCGTCGCTGGCCGGAAGACCCGCGTGTGAACGGAGTTCGCGGATAACGGCCGAGAGCGGTAGCCCATCAATGTATTGCATGGCGTAGTAATGAACGCCGCGCTCGCACCCGACGGAGTAGACCGGGACGATGTGGGTGTGTTGCAGTTGAGCGGCGGCCTGGGCCTCATTCCTGAATCGTTGAAGCTGCCGCGTATCCAGAACGGCCGCAAAGGAAAGGACCTTGAGGGCTACACGCCGTCCGAGCGAGGCCTGCTCGGCCTCGTACACCACGCCCATGCCTCCGCGGCCTATCTCGCGGATGAGCTGGTAGTCGCCGAGCACGCCTGTCCCGCCAATCGTGGCCGAGATGGGAGTATCACGCGGACCGCCGGCCGGAAGACGTGACGATAGACTCTGCAACGCGGGAAAAACCTGCCGGATGGCATCCGCGATCTGCGGGTAGCGGCGGACGTACTCCTCGATATCAGGCCAATCACCCGTCTCCAAGCGAGCGGTGAACTCGTCGGCGGCTTGCCCGAGCAAGAACTCGACCGACGGGTCGGGAGGAGTACTTGACTGTCTCATTCCGGCTTCTCCGTGAATCCCTCGTCGAGCAGCAACTCACGAAGCTTCAGCAAAGCACGCCCATACCGCTTGCTCGCCGTGCCCGGCTCGATGGAGAACACCCGGGCCACTTCCTGGTTCGAAAGCCCTTCGAAGTTGCGCATCAGCAGAATCTCCCGATCATCATCACCCAGACGAGCGATGGCTCTGCGCACTTGGCCCCCAAGCTCACGCCTGGCAAGTTGCTGGCTGGGTGCGGAACCGCGAGCCAACAAACGCTGACCCAGCTGGGCCGAGGACTCGTCCGGCAAGGGCAGCTCACGGCCCAACGCCCGCCGGCCAGCTTCCACATGTCTACGACGCATCATGATGAGCCGGTCAAAGGCGATCTGCCGAAGCCACAAACGAAACGGAATCGGGGGATCCTCAAGGTAGGCCGGCATCCTTCGGCTGGCCTCGATCTGGGCCTCCTGCACCACGTCCGAGGCGTCCAGCCGCTGCCGCAGCTTCGGATCCAGACGCAATTCAATCACCTGACGGAGAAACGCCCGATATCGAGCAAACAACTCATCCATCGCGGCAGGATGGCCTTCCCTAACATGCCCCAGCAGCCGTTTGGTCAGCTCGGAGTCTGTAGTCAGATGGTCCATCGCCTGCCCCTGTGAAGCGAACCGCGGATACTCCCATCTATCATACCTGCAAACGGCAGCGATAGTGGACACAGACAACCGCGAGCACGTCGAATGAAGCAATGACGCGGCATGACCGCAGCCCAGGCTCGGCAATCCCCAACCGACACCATCCCCCTGGCGACGGCGGCCGCCGCGGGGCTGCTCCTGCCGGGCGCAATTCGCAGGTCAGGACTGAGGTACGATCGTAACAACGACCTCGCCATGGAGAGTCAGTGCGGTGGCCGCAGTAATGCGTACCGTCGTCAGACCGCCGATCAAGCTCGCGTTGCCGGCGAATACCACGATATCGTCGCCTCGGGTGCGTCCCACGAGTTGGTCGGACCGCCGCCAAGACACCTCCTCGCCACGACACTGCTCGGCTTCCTGGGCCTTGATTGCAGCCTTGCTGTACCCCTGAACCAAAACCTCCACCTCACGACCGATCATCGCCTGGTGATGGGCCAGCGAAATGGTGTGCTGCAGGCGAGTGACGTCTCCATGGCGCCGCTGCTTAACCTCCTCCGGAACATCATCGGGCAACCGGCGTTCGGCCACGGTGCCGGGACGCTCGGAGTACTTGAAGATGAACAGGCCCTTGTAGCGAATTCTCTCGATGAAGGCGAGCGTCTCGGCGTGCTCTTCATCGGTCTCACCGCTGAATCCGACAATGAAATCGCCCGCCAGAGTGAGGCGGGGCACGATTGACCGGGCGCGTTCGACCAACGCCACATATCGTTCGGACGTGTATTGCCGCTTCATCCGTTGCAGAACGCTGTTGGAGCCGCTCTGGGCGGGAAGATGCAGGTATTCGCACACCCGCGGCAGGTCGCGCATCGCGCCCAGGATATCGTCGGTAAAATCGCCCGGATAGCTGGTCACGAATCTCAACCGCTCAATGCCCGGCACCTCGTGAACGCGATGGAGCAGCTCCGCGAAAACCACCTGCCGGCCGTGCTCCTCGTAGGAGTAGCTGTTGACCGTCTGACCCAGAAGGGTGATCTCCTTGGCTCCCATGCCGACCAGCCTGCGCGCCTCCTCGACGATGTGGCCAGGCGGACGGCTGCGTTCCGGTCCGCGGGTAAAAGGAACCACACAGAAGCTGCAGAACTTGTCGCAACCGCGCTGCACCCGCAGGTATGACTGCAAGGCACTGCCCCCTTCGGGAAGCACGCGGGACAAGTCCAGTTCCTCGATGCTGTCGCGAACGAGCGTTCGCCGGCCGGCCGGCAGCCGGCGGGAGTGGTCGTGCTCGAGAGCGACAACAACCTCCCGGCGACCTTGATCGCGAGCTTCGACCACCTCCTCCAGCAGTGCCGGCACCTGGTTGAGACTCCCGGGACCGCAAAGAAAATCAACATGCCGGGCCCGCTCTCGAATACCCGCATGATCTCTTTCGGCCATGCAGCCGATAACACCAAGAACCATGCTCGGTCGTTTGCGTTTGACCTGGCCAAGCTCACCCAGGCGACTGTAGACCTTGTCCTCGGCGTGCTGCCGCACACTGCAGGTATTCAGTACCACCAGATCGGCGGTGCGATAATCATCCGTCGGCCGGTACCCGAGGGCACAGAGCTGTCCCAACACGAGCCCGCTGTCCAGGACGTTCATCTGACAGCCCATCGTTTCGATGTAGACACGCTTCTCGGCCACTTGCCATCTCCGTCCCAGTTCAAGCCCGCCAGCAGCACGGTAGCGGCGTCCCCAGAAGGCGGTTCGCCCCCCCGGGACCGTAGCCATTCTATCTGCCTGCGGCTCGCACCAACAGGCGATTGCCAACACGCCGCCAGCCCGTCACTGCCCCTCGTCGAGTGTGAGAAAAACTTGAGGAATCTGGCCGACAGGCCTGCGCCCGGAAGAGATACTGACGAACTTGATGCAACGTAAACTCTTTATTTACATGATTTAACAGCGAAATAGGCCCTCGTCCCTTGTGGCCTCGGGAGACGATCTCTTTTTTGGGAACCGGCCAAGATTACCGTTGACAACAGCAGGCCACCCGTTTAGACTAGAGGTAAGTGGGAGAGTGCCCTATCCTGGAGTGCATCTCTCCTGGGAGTGGAGAAGGGAATCGCAAGCAGGTCTGTTGCCCTTCGCCCGGCTCCAACTGGTCACGAGATGGTCTGCTCTGCCAAAGAAGTCTTTTTTGTTGTGGACTTCCGAAAGCCGAGCGGTTATGATCGTAGAAGCGATGGGTTTTTTTGAGGTTCTCTAGGAGAGGAGTGAGGAGAATGAAAGCGAATCAGTTCTCACGAATGTCCTTCACAGGGCTCGTAGCCGCGCTAGTGAGCGCGATGCTGGTGAGCACCGCTGGAGCGACGTTGCTGTCCGACTTGGTGGCCGACCCCAATCTGTCGGTCGTGTCGGGTGACAAGATCTTCAAGAATTTTTCAGCCCTGTCCATCGGGGACGGCACCTTTACGGCTGACCCGACCCAGATCGACGTCACGCCGATTGCCACGCCGGACTTCGGCCTGAAGTTCGCAAGCGTGACCGGGGCCCCGATTATGACCGCGGGCATCGATTCGGCCGTCGATCTCCTGATCGGCTTCGATGTCGTCATCGATGCCGATCCGAAGTGGGCCGATTTCTTCCTCAAGGACATCGCGCTGAAGTTTGAGGCGGCCGCGCCATCCGATGGCCTCGCCCAGGTGGTCGAGAGCGCGTTGATCGGACCGACCGTCGTCGGTCAGACCAGCGTCCAGCTCCCGGGTGGACCGATGCAGGCCGGCGTCAACCTGCCGCAGCCGTGGGACGGCAAGACCATCCACATCATCAAGGATGCGATGGTCATCGGCGGCAAGACCGAGGGTGCGCAGATCGTGTGGATCGAGCAGACCTTCTCCCAGGTGCCCGAGCCCGCGACCCTGGGGCTGCTGGGTCTTGGCCTCGTCGCCCTGGTTCGTCCCCGCCGGATGGCCCGCGCTCTTTTGAAAGGTGCCCCGCGTCTCCTGGTTCTCGCGGGGCTGCTCACCGTTGTGGGGGCTGCAAACCAGGCTTGGGCAACGCCACTGAGCGATCTCGTCCAGAATCCCGCGAACAGCATCACTCAGGGCGACAAGCTGTTTGACAACTTCACCGTGAACGTCAACGGCGTCGGTACCTTCTACGCCAATCCGAGCACGATCGATGTCTATGGTGTCACCCTCGGAAATGAGTACGGCATTCGCATCGCCGGCTTGATGGCCGCCCTGTCGAACCGCACCCCCGGCTCGAGCGTCACCATGGTGATTGGCTACGATGTGACCGTCATGGACCCCATCCTCGGCATCGAGGACATCACCCTGGGCTTCAACGGCGTCGCGACCGCCGGTGATGGAATCGCCAAGGTGGAAGAGGTTGTGAGCAAGGTCCCAGGCGGCGTGGTTGCATCCGCTTATGCCGATTCCCTCAATCCGCCGACCTCACTCAACGACCACGAGTACCTCATCAACCAGCTGGTGCTCGCTAAGGTGCATGTCGAGAAGACCATCACCTTGGTCGGCGGTCGGAGCGGGATGACCACCATCTCGTTCATCAACCAGACGTTCTCGCAGCGAGAAATCCCCGAGCCGGCCACCGTCGGCCTGCTCGCCTTGGCCCTCCCGGTGATGCTGCTGGGCCGCCGCCGGAGCTAATCGGGTACCAAGCCCCGTCGGGAAAGCGGGGCGACAACCTCAAATCGACCATCGCAATAGGTGGCTCACCTCCGGGTGGGCCACCTTCTTTTCGTTAGACCCCGGTTATCGGACGGTATCATCGCAAGACTGGCCCAATCGCCCCAACGTGATGGGAACGTAACTCTGCCGTCCTGGATGCATAGATCCGGCCGGGCCGAACGGGCGAGAACGCCCCCCCTCGGCAAACAGGCAGTGGTGAGGGAACGTCAGTCCGGCGGCCCTACCACTCGAGGCCGCCCTTCAGCGGCCTCTTCCGCTTCTTGGACTCGCGAGCAGCATCGGGTGCAGATACCGATTCAGGAGTGTACTCGGCAGCATCAACGGCTTGCTTGAGAGACAGAGAGATGCGGCGACGGTCTTCCTCGACCTCCAGCACCTTGACACGCACCTGCTGCCCGACCTTCAGCACATCGGTCACTTGTCGGACCCGCGTGTCGCTCAACTCGCTGATGTGACACAGCCCCTCGACACCCGGAGTCAACTCGATGAAAGCGCCAAAGTCGCTGGTCCGCTTCACCGTACCGTCGACGATGCCGTCCTTGGGCCATCGCAGCGAGGCCCCCATCCACGGATCATCACCAACCCGCTTGATCGAGAGGCTGATGCGGCCAGCCTGGGAATCCACCTTGAGAACTCGAACCTTGACGACCTCACCCTCGCTGATCACTTCTCGGGGATGGCCAATACGCCGCTCAAAGCTCATCTCGCTGATCGGCACAAGACCGTCGACGCCCGGCTCCAACTCGACGAACGCCCCGAAGTCCATGAGCTTCATGACCCGGCCGGTTAGAACGGTATCGACGGGATACTTGACGTCAATACTCGCCCACGGATCCGGCATGACCTGCTTGAGCCCCAATCCGATCCTACGCGCGTCCCGATCGATCTTGAGCACCTTCAACTCGAGTTGCTGCCCCTCGGTCACAATGTCGTGAGGGTCCTTGACCCGAGCGTGGCTCATGTCGCCAATGTGCAGCAACCCATCCACGCCTCCGATGTCCACGAACGCCCCGTAAGGCATGATCGTGCGAACCGTGCCGAAAACCGTCTGCCCCTCAACCAGCGTCTCGAACGCCTGCTTTCGGGCGAGTTCCTCCTCCGATTTGAGCACCGAACGACGCGACACCACCAGGCTGTGCTCGTCGCGCCGAACCTCGATCACCTCGCAACGGAGCCGCTGGTTGTCATACTTGCCAAGCTCTTCACTCTCGATTCTCTCCAGCGATATCTGACTGATCGGCATGAATGCCTTGATGCCGTCGATATCCAACGACAGACCACCCTTGTTGTGATCGGTAACCCGGCCCTCGACCAGATCCCCTTCCTTGATCTGCTGCCAAACCGCCGCCTTGACCGCCCCCTGCCGCGACAAGACCAGCAGACCCTCCGAGCCGTCGTACCCCTCGATCGTTACTTCAATCCAATCGCCGACCGCCGGCAGGTCCTTCCCGGCAAACTGTTCGGCCGTGATTACCCCCTGACTCTTGCCGCCAAGGTCTACGAAGATGTCGCTCCCGTTGATCGCAATCACTTTGCCCCGGCGGACGCCTTCCCCCACCGCCCCACCGGCCTGCGGCATGTCCAGGTCCAGCAGGCTTTCCAGGCTCATGCTCCCCAGGGCGTCGCTCAGCTCCTGATCGAGAGAATCGTTGGGGGAATAGTCCGGCCCGCCGCTAAACGCGGCCTTGTCGTTGCGATCGTCTGGCATCGTCGGTTCTCGTTCCCGATGAAAGGGGGATTCTCGTCACCATACACAGAAGAGATAATGTATCACCGACGCCCCCCCCTGTCGAGGCGGTCCGACGTTCGGAGGCTGACCTTGCCAGAGCCCTGCCGCCGGTCACAGAACCACGTTGGAGAGGCCCTCCAACGCCCGCATCAGGGCATGGGTACCCTTCCTCCCATAACCCTGGGCGATGACGGCCATATACAGCTGATGAACCAAGGCCAACCCGGGAAGAGAGACCCCCATCTGCTGAGCCTCCTCCAGGGCAATCCGCATATCTTTCACGAAATGCTCGACGAAGAAGCCGGGCTCGAAGTCTCGCCTGAGGATTCGGGGAGCCAGCTTGTCCAACGTCCAGCAGGCCGCCGCCCCCCCACGGATCGAACTGAGCATCGTCTCCAGGTCAAGCCCGGCCCGAAAACCATACAGCAGGCTTTCGCAAACCCCGATCATGGTCCCTGCGATGACAATCTGGTTGCACATTTTCGCATTCTGGCCCGCTCCGGGCGGCCCCTGAAAAACGACATTCGGTCCCATGATCCCCAGCACCGACCTGAGAGCCTCGAACACCTCTCGATCACCCCCCACCATGATCGACAACTTGGCTTCGCGCGCCCCCACATCCCCACCCGACACCGGCGCATCCAGTGCGTGCACGCCCTTGGCCGCGGCGGCCGCATGTATCTCCCGGGCCAGCGACGGCCGCGTCGTCGTCATGTCCACAAGCACAGTCCCCGGTTTCACTCCCGCCAGGACGCCTTTCTTGCCGAAGTACACCTCCCGAACGTCCTCGGGGAAGCCAACCATGGTGAAGACAATGCCGGCCTGCTGAGCCGCCGCCGCCGGTGAGTCCACCCACGGAGCACCGAGGCCGATCAGCGACTCCGCCTTGGCCCGTGTCCGATTGAACACCACAACCGGATAACCCTTGCGCAGAAGGTGCCCGCACATACTGGCCCCCATCACGCCGGTGCCGACCCAACCGATCTGAGTCTTGGATGTGATCGCGATCATAGACGCGAGGGATAACCGAATGATCGGGGGATGTCTACCGTCCAGTTCCCCTTCGGCAATCTGCGATCAGGGCAGGAAGTGATTCCACGGCGATCTCCCGGCCCCCCTCCCGCAGATCGATCCGGCAGACCATCGATGGTGGTGACCGGTGAACCTATGCCTTGCTGACCCGGAGGACTTCTTCCGGGGTCGTTTGTCCGCGGCGAACCTTGTCCCACCCGTCCTCGCGAAGGAGTCGCAGACCGGCGTGGGTGGCGGCCCGCAGGATCTTGCCGGCCGAGGCCCGCTGCACGACCAATTCGCGAATCTCCTCGTTCATGGTCATCAGCTCGAAGATGCCCAGCCGGCCCTTGTACCCGATGTGGCGGCACTCGCGGCAGCCGCGACCCCGGTGCAGCTGCTGGCCTGGCTCTAGCTTTAGATCGGCCGGCAACGCCGCATAATCGGGCGTGTAGGCCTCCATGCAGTTCTTGCAGATCGAGCGAACCAGACGCTGGGCCAGGATACCTTCCACCGAGCTCGATACCAGGAAAGGCTCGACCCCCATGTCCAGCAGACGCGTGGTGGCGCCGGCGGCGTCGTTGGTGTGCAGCGTGCTGAACACCAGGTGACCGGTGAGGGACGCGTTGATCGCCACCTCTGCGGTCTCGCGGTCCCGAATTTCACCGACCAGGATGACATCCGGGTCATGACGCAGGAACGACCGCAACGCTCGGGAAAAGCTCAAGCCGATCTTCTCGCTGGTCTGAACCTGGTTGATGCCCTCTAGGTAATACTCGATCGGGTCCTCGATAGTCAGGATCTTGATCTCGTCCGAGACGATGGTATGCAGCGCCGCGTACAGCGTGGTCGTCTTTCCGCTGCCGGTCGGGCCGGTGACCAGAATGATGCCGTGCGGCCGAGTGATCAGCGTCTCAAAGGTCTCCAGCACCTCGTCCGCCATGCCCAACTGCTGTAACGACAGGTTGATCGACTGGCGGTCCAGAATACGCAGGACGACCGCCTCTCCGTAGCCGGTCGGCACCACGGAGACACGGAAGTCAATCTCGCGGCCGTGGATCCTGGCCTTGAACCCGCCATCCTGCGGTAGCCGCTTCTCCGCGATGTTCAGGTTGCTCATGATCTTGATGCGGCTGATGATCGCGGCCTGGAACCGCTGGATCTGCGGCGGAACCGGCGTGCTCTGCAGAACACCGTCGATGCGGTACCGGATCTTGAGATTGTGCTCAAAGGGCTCGATGTGAATATCACTGGCTTTGTCGCGGATCGCCTCGGCCAGGATATCATTCACCAGCTTGACGACCGTGGCCTCCTGGGCCATCTCGATCAGGTCGCCGTTCTCGTCTACCGACTCGCTCAGCAGCTCGACGTCCTCGGACTCCTCCTGCTCCTCGATCATCTCGTCAATGGTCGAACCA
Organism: Phycisphaerae bacterium; assembly: GCA_018003015.1. Lineage (NCBI taxonomy): Bacteria > Pseudomonadati > Planctomycetota > Phycisphaerae > Phycisphaerae bacterium. The sequence continues at coordinate 17,069 of JAGNEZ010000096.1, forward strand.
CCAACGCCGAAATGCTGCCGGATGAGCCGCTGAATCTCCGACTCGCTGGCCAGGACAACCTCCACCTTCAACCCGGTGAGCATCCGAAGCTCGTCAAAGGCGTTGATGTCGTAAGCCTCGGCCGTGGCCACGCGGAGGGTGTCAGCCGTCTTCTCGATGGGGATCAGCTGCCGCTTGTGGATCAGCCGGGTCGGCATCTGCTTGAGCAGGGCCGGATCGATCTTGACCTCGGTGAGATCGACCACCGGAATGCACATCTGCTCGCCGACCACCTTCAGAGCTTCACGCTCCTCGACGAAACCCATGCGCACCAAAATGCGATCGATGCGGTCCTGCGGCCCCTTGCGGGCCGCTCTGGCGGTCTCCAACTGCTCTGAGGTGATCAATCCGCGTTCGAGCAGTATTTCGCCTACGCTCACGGCTCGATATCCTGATGTTTCACAAGCCACGGTCGACTTCATCCCCAAAGAAGGAGGCGACGGAGCTACGCCACACGCCCAAACCGCATTCCCCCAGGGATGGGCGCACCTTCCACGACTGCCTCTCACTCTTTTCTACCCGTCAAACCACGCTGGGTTGCAGCAGGCCCTCTCTAGCCCCTTCCCATAGACGAACCCACACAAGTCACGCTATAACATATGCTTGGATGCCTGGGCGAGGTACCCCAGGATTCCGGCCTTCGCTCTAGGGTCGGTCTCCAGCCAGCGGAAGTCACAGACCATGAACTGGCAAACGGCATTTGAAGTCGGACTGGTTTATCAGACCTTCCTTGAGGTCCATGGCGCGGCCAGCCATCGCGATCGCTGGCAGTCGATCTACCGGCAGGTCGACCTCAGCCCGTCACAGCTGGCCCTGTTGAGCGGCTTCGCTCGCCGGATGAATGTCCTCTGCCTGGCGGGAACATGGTGCGGCGACTGCGCCAGCCAATGCCCGATCCTGCAGCGATTCGCCGAGGTCACAGATACGATCGCCCTGCGTTTCATGGATCGCGACCAACATCTGCATATCCAGACCCAACTGACCATCAACGGCGGGCAACGCGTGCCCGTGGTGGTCTTTCTGTCCGAGGACTTCCACGAGTGCGGGCGCTACGGCGAGCGAACGATCAGCAAGTACCGCGACCTGGCGCAACGCCTGACCGGGGCGGCCTGTCCGACCGGGATCGGATCCAGTGACAAGACACTGCTGGCCAGGGTGACCGCCGAGTGGCTAACCGAGTTCGAACGCATCCAGCTGATGCTCCGTCTCTCGCCGCGCCTCCGACAACTGCACGGGGACTAGTACTACAACGCTAAGGATTCGGCCATCGGCAAGGCTTTATTTCGGCCAAGTATATGCCAATCCTGTGTAAACGACGCAGTGTTCGCTTGCGGTGCGAGCATCGGGCTGCCGCATTGCGGGCTT